>CAYJFN010000181.1:0-3499 GCA_964369325.1 uncultured Arcobacteraceae bacterium | reverse complement strand
CCCATAACTCCCCAACCACCTTTTACATCTCTGTCAATTCTACCGATAATTGAAGGCTTCCAAATATCAAAAAGCCTAAAATAGATAAATGTCATAGGGGCAAGATAAATAATAGTTTCATTTGTAACATTAGCAACACTAAGAGCTAACCACATACCAGCAAGCTCGTCTATTACAATCTCTTTACTGTCATGCTCTCCAACAATTTGCTCATGAATATCTATTTGTTTTACAGCAATAATACTAATTAAAATACTTATCATAAAAAGATTTGATACAGATAAAAACTGTAACAATCCAAGACCTAACACTAAAGCCAACAAACTTCCTACAGTTCCTGGGGCAATTGGACTAAGTCCACTATAAAAAACGGTTAAAAATAGTTTTCGCAAAACTTTATTTCCTTATCTTTTTTTTTCAATATTGAGCTTTTTTCTTTTTTCCCACAAAGATTTTCTAGAAATTCCAAGTTTTTTTGAAAGTTCTGTATCTGGGTATTTATTTTGAAATGATACAACCATGAGTTTAACATAATCATTTATAGCCATAATATTATCATTAATCACAACAACATCATCCTTTTTTAAAACTCTTTTTGTGTATGGAAAATCATGCTCATTTTCTAGAGAGCAAATAATACACTTTTTATCCTCAATAAAAGCATTAACAGAATCTTTAGAACTCTTTTTTAGTGTATGATAATCAGTTAGATATAAAAGTTCTTTTTGGTGATTTTGAATCTCTTTTTGCCAATTATCTTTTGCAAGTGATATAAATTTTATAGGAGTATTTTGTTTAAAAGCATAATCAAACACGACTTTATCTACATATGGTTGCGAGTTTGTTTCAACAAGTAAAGGTAGTTCAAAATATGGATTTTCAAATTGTGTATCCAAATCTCTAAATATAAAGTTTAAGTAGTTTTTCATTGTACTTAATTCTAAATGTTGCTGTTTGTACTCTTTGTAGTGATATATTTTTCTAAGAAGCTCATCCATAATAAATGGCTTAACAATATAGTCTTTTGCACCGCATCTAATAGGATCAGAGACAGTTTCATCACTTATATATGAAACTAACAAAAGGCAAATAGAGTCTGAAAATCTTTTGATTATTTCATTGCAATTTATATTTGGCATTGAAGTAGAAAGTAAAACTATATCAAAGTTTTCATTCTCCTTAGGAATTGCATTTGCTGTTTCTGCAAAAACGCAATAATGACCATTATCAAGGAGTCTTGAAACAATTTTTTGTGCTAAGTAAAGATCATTTTCAATAACTAGTAAATTCATAAGTTGTTCCTCCAGTTAAAATAGTTTAATGTAGCTATACTTTGTACAGCAACTCCCTCACATCTTCCAATAAATCCAAGTTTTTCAGCAGTTGTTGCTTTTATGTTAATAAATTGTTTTTTTATTCCAATAAGTTTAGACAATTCTTCTTTTATAGCAAGTTTATATGGATTTATTTTTGGTTGTTGGGCAATTATTGTTAAGTCAATATTTGTAATTTCATATCCTACTTTTGTAATAAAACTGACAATTTCTCTTAACAAAAGCCTTGAATCAGCGTTTTTATATTTTTCATCAGTATCAGGGAAAAACTCCCCAATGTCACCTGCACCACAAGCACCTAATAGTGCATCAATTAGTGAATGAATTAAAACATCACCATCACTATGTGCCTTAAAACCATAAGGTGCATCTATGTTTATTCCACCTAAAACCATTTGTTTTCCATCTTGAAATGGATGAATATCAAAACCAGTACCTACAAAATACTGATTTGAAGGGGCTTGTAAACAAGAAAAATCTTTTAAATCTTCTTCAAATGTAAGTTTTCTTGAAGCAATATCTCCTAAGACATAACAAATTGTTCCTCCAATTGCTTTAATAGCAGAGCTATCATCTGTATGTTCTACAGAAGTTTCAAGGGCTTTTTTTAGAATTTCAGTTTTTGATAACTGTGGCGTTTGAATTAGTTTCACATTTTCACGTTTTATAGTTTCTTCTTCATATACTACAGTATCATTTATGTGTAAATATGGAACAATGCAATCTGCTTGCCCAATTTTTCCAAGTAACTGATTAATGACACTTTTAGGAACACAACTTCTTGCAACATCACTAAACATTACATAGTTTGTTGTTACATGTTTTAATGCATTTTTCATTGATTGTTGTCTTGAATTTCCACCAGCTACATAAGTAAAATTATCGCCAAAGTTCTGCATATAGGATAATTCATCTTCTGAACTAACGACAATGATTTTGTCAAATTTGTAAAAGTTTGACAAGTTTTTTGTGGCAAATTGCCAAATTGGTTCGTGACCAATTCGTAACCATTGTTTCTTTGGAGCAAGTCCAAATCTTGAAGAACTACCAGCACATAGCATAACTAAAGTAATACTATTCACAAACAACCCCTTGTGTAAAAATGTTACACTAGCTTAACAAAAAGTGACTTAATTTATATTATAAAAAAAATTAAGTTAATAATTTTTGGTATTTTTAAAGTTATGAGATTTTGAAAGGAAAAGAGGCATAGAAAGCCTCTTTTTATTGAGCTTTTAACCTAGTGTTACGTCTTTTGCTCTTTTTTTGAAATATTCTTTTGGAACTCTACACAATGGACAAGCACCTGGTGCTTTTTTACCTCTATGAATATGTCCACAAACTTCACATACCCACTCTTCATCTTCATCTGATTCCAAGAATTCCTCATCAATTAAAGCTTGTTTTAGTTCTAAATACTCTTTTTCATGCTCTACTTCAACTTTTCCAATTGCAGCAAACATTCTTGCAATTTCTCTTAAACCTTCTTCTTTTGCAATTGCTTCAAAATTTGGATACATCTCTTCATGTTCATATCTTTCTCCATCAGCTGCATATTGAAGGTTGTTTTTTGTTGAGTTTAATTCTACACCATGAACAAGCTTATTGTAAGCTTTTAACTCTGCAATTGCATGATATTTTTCATTATCTGCAGCTTCTTTGAAAAATCTTGCAATTCTGTGAAAACCTTCTTCAAATGCAAGCTCTCCAAAGAATTCATATTTATTTCTTGCTTGTGATTCACCTGCAAATGCTTTCATTAAATTAACTGCTGTTAAATTTTCAGTAATCATCTCCATATCTTGATTACAGCAAGATAAAACACCACTACCTGTTTTTTGTACTTCTACTTCGCAATTACAAACATTGCATCTATAAGTTTCATATTGTTTCATTTTTTCTCCTAAATTATTATTGGAAAAACTTTTTCCACTGGAAGATTATACTATAGTTTTAGTTTAACTCTTTAATTAACTTAATTAATTGTGATAATTAATAATTTATAATATTAATTAGATATAATCCATAAATTAAAAAATATATAGGATTTGTTTATGCGAAGTTGGTTAGATAATCATAAAAACGATGAAGTAAGAACACAAATGTATTATGCTAAAAAAGGCATTGTTACACCTGATATGCAATACGTTGCAGAAGTTGAAAAA
>CAYJFN010000180.1:0-3509 GCA_964369325.1 uncultured Arcobacteraceae bacterium | reverse complement strand
ATGAGTGACCTAATAGAGGGCTATTTAGGTAAAACAGTTGAGAGAAAGAAGAGCAGAATGCCTGCGAAATTGGATTATATCCAAAGTGCGACAGGTTTAATTCTTGGTCTTTTTATGTGGGCACATATGCTTTTAGTATCTACAATCTTAATTAGTAAAGATTTTATGTACAATATAACTAAGTTTTTAGAAGCTAGTTTTATTATAGAAGGTGGAAGCCCAATAATTATAACACTATTTACATTTGCAATTTTTGTTATATTTATTGTGCATGCAGCAATGGGAATGAGAAAACTACCAAATAGCTTCAAACAATATCAAGTTATGAAAGCACATTCTGATTATATGAATCATGATGATACAAAACTTTGGTTTGTTCAAGCATTTACAGGATTCTCACTATTTTTCCTAGCTTCTATTCACTTATATATAATAATGACAAATCCAGCAGATATTGGACCATATGCAAGTAGTGATAGAGTTTGGTCTGAGTGGATGTGGCCATTATATATTCTTTTATTATTAGCAGTAGAACTTCATGGAACAATTGGTCTGTATAGACTTTGTGTAAAATGGGGTTGGTTTGATGGGAAAGACCCAAAAGCTAGTAGAGCAAAACTAAAAATGTATAAAAAAATGTTTACAATATTCTTCTTAGTATTAGGATTTATAACACTAGCAGCATATATGAAAATAGGTTATGAAAATGCTAAAGCAGGTACTGTAGGACAAAAGTATGTACCAACAGCTCAAATTATAGAATATAAAACTTCAGGGAGAATTGCATAATGAAAATAAATTACTGTGACGCATTGGTTATTGGTGGTGGACTAGCAGGTTTAAGAGCTGCTGTAGCTACTCAAGCAAAAGGGTTAAGTACAGTTGTATTATCTTTGGTTCCTGTAAAGAGATCTCATAGTGCAGCAGCACAAGGTGGTATGCAAGCATCATTAGGTAATTCTAAAATGTCAGATGGAGATAACGAAGATTTACACTTTGCAGATACTGTAAAAGGAAGTGACTGGGGATGTGATCAAGATGTAGCTAGAATGTTTGTTCATACTGCTCCAAAAGCAATTAGAGAACTTGCTGGTTGGGGAGTTCCTTGGTCAAGAGTAAGAGCTGGTGAGAGAGAAGCTGTTATTAATGCTAAAAAAACAACTATTATTGAAGATGAAGATAGACATGGATTAATTACATCAAGAGATTTTGGTGGAACTAAAAAATGGAGAACATGTTACACTGCAGATGCAACTGGACATACTATGCTGTTTGGTGTTGCTAATGAGTGTTTAAAACTTAATGTTGATATTAGAGATAGAAAAGAAGCTATTAGCTTAATTCATGAAAATGGAAGATGTTATGGTGCAGTTGTAAGAGATTTGATTACAGGTGAACTTGAAGCTTATGTAGCAAAAGGTACATGTATTGCAACAGGTGGATATGGAAGATTATTTAAACAAACAACAAATGCTGTTATATGTGATGGTATTGGACAAGCAATTGCACTTGAAACAGGAATTGCAACTTTAGGAAATATGGAAGCTGTTCAATTTCACCCAACTCCAATTGTTCCATCTGGAATTTTATTAACTGAAGGTTGTAGAGGTGATGGTGGAATCTTAAGAGATGTAGATGGATATAGATTTATGCCTGATTATGAACCAGAAAAGAAAGAACTAGCTTCAAGAGATGTTGTTTCAAGAAGAATGATTGAACATATCAGAAATGGTAAAGGTGTTCCTTCTCCTTATGGATATCATATCTGGTTAGATATCTCTATTTTAGGAAGAGAGCATATTGAAAAGAACTTAAGAGATGTTCAAGAAATTTGTCAAATCTTTAATGGAATTGATCCAGCAGATGAAGGTCCAAAAGGATGGGCTCCTGTTTTACCAATGCAACACTACTCTATGGGTGGTATTCGAACAAAACCAACTGGTGAATCTCAAAACTTAAGTGGACTATTCTCTTGTGGTGAAGCTGCTTGTTGGGATATGCATGGGTTTAATAGACTTGGAGGAAATAGTGTTTCTGAAACAGTTGTTGCTGGTATGATTATTGGAAACTATTTTGCTGATTATTGTTTAGCAAATGATGTTAATATTCCAACTGCAACTATTCAAAAGTTTGTAGATGAACAAGATAAATATTTAGATGATATTTTAGCTTATAATGGTAATGAAGATATTTTTAGAATTAAAAATAGAATGAGAGAGCTAATGGATGAAAAAGTTGGTATCTTTAGAAATGGAAATGATTTAGCTGATGCAGTTGAAGAATTAAAAGAACTTCTACAAAAAACAAAACAAATTACAGTTAAATCAAAAGAAAGATCTGGAAATCCAGAATTAGAAGAAGCATATAGAGTTCCTATGATGTTAAAACTAGCACTTTGTGTTGCAAAAGGTGCAAGAGATAGAACTGAATCAAGAGGTGCTCACTATAGAGAAGACTTCTTAAAAAGAGATGATGAAAACTGGTTAAACAGAACATTAACATCTTGGGAAAATCCAAATGATTTAGAACCTAAAATTACATATGAACCATTAGATATTATGAAAATGGAAATTCCTCCAGCATTTAGAGGATATGGTGCTAAGGGTATGATTATTGAACATGAATTATCAGCTGTTAGACAACAAGAAGTAGATGAAATCACTGAGAAAATGCAAGCAGAAGGAAAAGATAGACATGAAATCCAACATGCACTTATGCCTTTTGATTTACCAATGAACTATAAAGAAAAAAATGAAAGAGCAGGAGACAAATAATGAGTACGCCAAAAGGTAGAGAAATAACAATTTCAGCACTTAAATTTAATCCAAGAAGTACTGTTTCAAAACCACACTTTGTTGACTATAAATTAGAAGAGACTCCAGGTATGACTTTGTTTATTGCTTTAACAAAAATTAGAGAAGAAATAGACCCTGATTTATCATTTGACTTTGTTTGTAGAGCTGGAATTTGTGGAAGTTGTGGTATGGTTGTTAATGGTAAACCTACACTAGCTTGTAGAACATTAATTTCAAACTATAAAGAAGATAAATTAACTCTTATGCCAATGCCAGCATTTGAATTAATCAAAGATTTATCAGTAAATACTGGTAAATGGATGGATGCTATGAGTAAAAGAGTTGAATCTTGGATTCATACAAATGAAGTTGTAGATATTGCAAAGCTTGAGCAAAGAGTTGATCCAGATGTTGCAGATGAAACATTTGAACTAGATAGATGTATTGAGTGTGGAATTTGTGTTGCATCTTGTGGAACAAAACTTATGAGACCTGACTTTGTTGGACCTGTTGGGTTAAATAGAGTTGCAAGATTTGAAATTGACCCACATGATAATAGAACAACAGAAGATTATTATGAACTAATTGGTGATGATGATGGAATTTTTGGTTGTATGTCTCTACTTGCTTGTGAAGACCACTGTCCAAAACACTTACCACTTCAAAACAAAATTGCATATTTAAGAAGAAAATTAGTTTCTTTAAAATAATTGC
>CAYJFN010000179.1:0-3554 GCA_964369325.1 uncultured Arcobacteraceae bacterium | reverse complement strand
GCAATAGCAATACCTGCAGATGCAAAACCTAAGATTGTAACAATATATGAAACATTATCAATATATGAAAAAATTAAAATTAAAATCGCTAAAAATGCTATAACAAAATTGATAATTTTATTTATCATATAGTAATTTTCATTTTGGAAAAAATATCGTTTTAAAAGTAGTTTAATTAAAAATGCAACTAAAAACAGTGCTAAAATCATAATAAAAATCTTAATTGATTTTGTGATTTGATTATTGATTTGATTTCTTGTTTCTAATATTACTTGCTCAACTTTTTTAGAATATACATTATTTGTTGTTGAAACAATCTCCAATACTATTGTAAAATCTCTTTTTTGCTGTGTCACATAGTTTATTTTTAAGCTATTTACTTCAGTTGGTTCAAGCTCATATAACTCTAAAAGAAGTGTTACTTTTTGATCTAGTAAATCAGTTAATTGTTCAATATTTAGATAAAGTTTTTCAAAATTCTCTTTGTTTGTTTCTAATTTTTCTATATAAGAAAGTGCATTAATTATTCCAAAAGGGTTTGTAATAGGTTCATATGGCACTATTTCTGGCGGAGTTACAACTTTTCCAATAGGCGATTCTTTGTATTCAGAGATTAGTTCATACTCATTTTTTTTGATTCTTATTTTATTTTCTAGTTGATATTTTATTTCATCAAACTTACTTCCATCTTTTTTTGCTAATTTTTTAAACTCTTCTTCAAGTGCATATAACTCTTGTGAAACTTGTTTATAAGCAATATAGTTTTCATATCGTTTAACTAAAATACTTCCATTAATCTTTTTATCAATTTCATCAATACTATTATTTAATATCTCTATTCTTATTTGATTTTCTTCATGTATCACATCTTCTTCATTTAATCCCACACCAATAGGTTCAATAGTAGTTTCAGCAGTTTCACTTTTTACTGGATTTTCTGCTTTTTTATTAACATCTTGTTGTGCAAAAAGAGTCGATACTAATAAGCAAATGATTAAAATTAGATTTTTCAACTTGTAAACCCTCTTAATACTTGTATTACCTGCTCTTTTGATACTTCATCTGTGATAACACAATCACCAATTCCTTTTGGTAAAATAAATTTTATCTTGTTATTATGTGATTTTTTATCTAAAAAGAAATGTTCATAAAAATCCTCTACATCTTTTATCTCGTAAGTTGTTGGAATATCATATTTTTGAAGTAGTTTCGCAACTTTGTTTGCCTCTTCTTGGCTCATCAAGCCCTCTTTTACCGCAAGAGCATTTGCCATAACCATACCAATACCAACAGCCTCGCCGTGTAAATATGTTTTATAATTTGTTTCATTTTCTATAACATGTCCAAAAGTATGCCCATAGTTTAATGCAGCTCTTATTCCTTGTTCTTTTTCATCAAGACTTACAACTCTTGCTTTTGTTTGAACGGATTTTGCAATAGCTTTTATTATATTTTCATCATCATTTAAATCATTGCTTTCAAGCCATGTAAAAAACTCTTTATCAAAAGTAACTGCCATTTTAACAATCTCTGCAATCCCTGCACCAAACTCTCTTTTTGGTAAAGTTGTTAAAAAATATGGGTCAATATTTACTTCTATTGGTTGGTGAAATGCACCAACTAAGTTTTTACCATATTTGTTGTTTATTCCTGTTTTACCTCCAACACTTGCATCAACTTGTGATAAAAGTGTTGTAGGAACTTGCATAAAGTCTATTCCTCTTTGATATATTGATGCAGCAAAACCAGTCATATCTCCTATTACACCACCACCAAAAGCTATAAGTAAAGATTTTCTATCTAATCTTTTTTCAAAACAATGTTCTAAAATAGTATCAATACTTTGCATATTTTTAAACTCTTCACCATCTTGTAATGTAACTACGCTTATATCACTTGCATTTAATCTTTGTATCAAATAATCTAAATGCAACTTCTGTACAGTTGTATTTGTTACAACAACAACTTTTGTATTAAACTCTAACTCTTTTAATGTTCCAATATTAATATCATATTTTGTATTGTCAGGTAAATTTATATTTACAGTCATCTTCTCTATCCAACATTTTATATATAGGGCTTTATTATATCTAAATTATATTTAAAAACATACAAAAAATAATTTTTTTAACTTTCTTTTTAGCCCAATCCATTAAAAACTTTTATTTAATAGAAGAGATAGAGTAGAATCTAAATCCCACCTATTTTTAAGTAGTTGTTGTTTTATAGATTTTACTTTGTTTAGGTGCAAAATATTTATAACAAAACTTCTTAATATTGTCATAGTCATTGCATTTATATTTGCAGTATGTAAATCTTCATATAAAGATTTATCTTTATAAAAATGCATTGTTTCTATTTTCCAATGATTTAGTTGTAGATAATGAAAAAATTCTGCATTATCTATAAAGTTTGCTATTGCATATGAAGTTGTTACTGTTGGATATTTTTTATTTTTTGAATATATGGTTTTATTTATTTTGATTATAGTCTTTATATGTTTCATACCATTATGATAAAAGCAACAATCGTTTGTAAAAATTTGAACTTCTCTTTTTACAAGTTGTTTACTTTCTTGTATTAATGTAGATACAAATATATCTGTTGGTTCTTTAGTATTTGATATAGTTATTACTTTTTGTAAAAGTTTCTTTTGATTAGTTTTTAGTTTAGAATAATACCTATTATTATTTGTATTGCTTATTTTATTCAGAGTTTTTTTTACAATTCATTGCATCAAAAGAATAAATAAAACTACCATCTAATTCATCTATTAATTCTCTTAGAGCTGGAACTTCATTTGATTTTTCATTTATTTGTTTATGTGCTAATATTATTCCACTTTCAGCTAATACAGCACTTAATACACCTGTGGAGTGTTTTTCATTTACACTACTTCCATTTATAGTTTTTCCATCTACTGCAAGTTGTTGAATACTCTTAATATCTATTAGTTCATTTATCCATATTCTAAAAGCATATTCAAGTTCAAGATAGTTACATTGGGCTAATATTTCACATACTGCACTTCTACTAGGAGTTCTAATAAATTCTACTCCTAAAAGTCTTTTTATTTTTTCATTTTGAATATGTTTTTTTATCCACATCCATATTTCTGTATAATTATTTGCTCCCATTAGCTGAGCCAAAACAGACAAAAATAAAATATGCTCTAATCTATGTAGCTTTCCTTGCCCTTTTCTATGATCTGGTATTAAAGACAATACTTGAAGTAATCTATTATTCTTTTTAGAAAATTCATCATAACTCTTTTTAGATCTTTTTTTTGCTAATTTTTCTCTAAATTGATTTGCTGCCATAATTTACTCTTTCTTTTTATTTATATATTTTACACACAAAGATTTGTACATAAATATGAGATATTATAGCTAAAATATACTTTAAAACTTAATTGAAAGTTTTTGATGGATTGAGCTAAAGCATTTAAACTAATTGACACAAGTAAGTGATTTTTAATTTTACTTTTAATATAATCACGAAACTAAAAGAAAAGGAATAGTTATGAAAAAAATTGTAATTTTATCTGCTTTATT
>CAYJFN010000178.1:0-3631 GCA_964369325.1 uncultured Arcobacteraceae bacterium | reverse complement strand
AAAGTTTTTGCAGGATCTACTGGAGTAACACTATAACTTCCATTATTTTCAACTACATTAAACACAACTCCACCAATAGTGATTTTACCACCATCCATAGACTCTGCTGAAGTAAATGTTATATTTCCTTGTGCAATATTTGAGTTTTGTCCTAAGAATGTATCATCTGTTACTACAGTTGTTGTACTAGCATCTGTAACAATTTCTGGCACATCATTTGTTCCTTTAATTGCAACTTTAATAACCTCAGAATCCCAAGCTCCATTTTTGTCTTGTACATAGATTGTATATTCTAGATTGTGAGTATCACCTTGTCCTAAAGCTTGAACATCTGCACTATTATTATCAATAGTAAACTTATAATTACCATTGCTATCAATTTCAAATTTACCATAAGAATTTGTAGCAGTGTTACTTGTAACAGTGTTTGACATAGCAGGTCCTGTTTCGTCATCTGTTGCACCTACATTTCCTTCTGCTACAAAGAATTTATGACTATCAACTGCATCTGCATCTGCAATACCTGCTTTTGCAGAAACTGATGTTCCATCTTCATTAATAGATAAAACATCTTTTCCTTCTGTAATAAGAAGTGCTGGTTTATCATTTGTTCCTTTTATTGTTACTGTAATTGTACTTGTTACTGTTCCACCTTTTCCATCGCTTGCAGTTACTGTAAACTCTTTTGTGATAGTCTCACCATTATTTAATTTAGCTAGAGGCTGTTTATCTCCATGCTCTGGTACAAAAGTATATGCCCCTGTAGCTGGGTCAAATGTAAATGTTCCATAATCATCTTCTACGTAAAGTTTACCATCTGCTGTTTCACCACTTCTCATAGTTTCATTTACTGTGTCACCAAGAACGCTATCATTATTTGCAACATTAGATTCAGTTGTTTCTCCTGCTACAGCATAAGTTAATGTATCATTAGTATCTACATCATCAAATGCTAAAGTTCCACTTGCAGATAGAATCCCAGCAAATGCTGTATTTGGAGTATTTATAATATTACCAATTACATCTTTTCCTACACCTTGTTCTACAATATCATGGCTTACTTCTTCTACATCTACTGTTGGCACATCATTTGTTCCTTTTACAGTAACCTCTACAACTTCTGCAGACCAAGCACCATGCTTATCTTGAACATAAATTGTGAATTTTTCTGTTAAAGTTTCACCCTCTGCTAATGCTTGTACATTTGGATTATTATTATCAAGGACATAGTAATATTGTCCATCTGTTGGATTTAAAGTAAATTTCCCATAATCACCTTGTACAACATTTCCTGGCATCCCATCAGTGTGTTCTCTTTCTTGTGGACTTACACCTGATGTATCACCTTTTCCTACTAATCCTAATACAGAATTTCCTGTATCATCTGAATCCACATCAAAACCTTGTGCTATTCCACTTGCTACTATACTATCTGCTACATTATCGCCATTAGTATCGTGCGTAAAAACGTCTTCAGATACAGAAAGTTCTTTTGTATCAACATGTATTGTTGGTCTATCATTTGTTCCTGTTACTGTAATATCAAGAGAATCAGTTGCAGTATTATTTGAAGCTTCTGAATCATCTTTTACTATAACTTCCAAGCTTAATGCTGGGTCTAGTTCCTCACCTTTTGCAAGTTCATTTACAGTTGGGTTATTGTTATTTAAATTAAATTCATAGCTATATGATTTACCATTTGCTGTAAATTCAATTGTTCCTACATTTGCATTATCTGCTGGAGTAGTTTCTGTTAATATATATTTTCCATTAACTAGCATTACATAGTATAGTGTTCCTGCTACAATGCTTACTCCACCTACATTTACTGTATGAGTATCAGTTGTATCTACATCACCTATTGTGATTGTTCCTGTTGCTGTAGAAGTTCCATCAAAAGAAGCATTGTAATCGCCATTACTTTCAATCACTCCTGCTTCTACAACTGAAGAGTCCTCTACATTAAGTGTTGGCTTATCATTTGTCCCTTTAATTGTAACTGTAATAGTTTCTGAAGTCCAAGCACCATGTTCATCTTTTACATAAATTGTAAATGTATCTGTTAAAGATTCACCTTTTCCTAGTTCTTGGATTCTTAAATTATCATTACTAGCTGTATATGTAAATTCACCTTTATTGTTAATTTCAATTGAACCAAAGTCTCCATTTACTGTTTTTGTAGTAACACTTAGTGCTTCACTTGTTTCATCATCAATTGCGCCTACAGCTCCTACTGCTACAAAATATTTAAGTTTTGCGCCAGTGTCTACATCACTTCCTTTTGCAGTTCCAGAAACAACTAAATTACCATCAGTATCTACATTTTTATCTTCTTTTACAAATAGTCCTTTTGAGCTAACATCTAGTGTTGGTTGGTCATTTGTACCAACTACTGTAACTCTTAAAGTTGTAGTTGTAGTTCCACCATTTCCATCACTTACTTGGATTGTGTAATCTATTTCAAGTCTTTGACCTTTTGCAAGAGCGTTAATTTCTGTATTATTTGGGTCTAGTTCAAATGTATATTGTGCATCTCTATCACCCTCGCCTTTATCATTTGTGATAGTTAATTTTCCATACTCGTCTTTTAAACTATTTTTTGCTTCACCATTTTCATTTAAAACTTTAAATTGTAAGTCATCTGTAGTATCTTTATCTTTAGCTGACAAAGTTCCACTTACTTCTAATTTTCCTGCATAATCTAAGTTTGGAGTAGTTTTATCAATTTTTCCTTCACTATTTCTTCCATCACCTGCTTCAATTACAGTTGCAGTAAAAATACCATCATTTTTAGTCTCAAATGTAGGAGTGTCATTTGTACCTTTTGCAGTAATAGTTAAAGTTGAATTTGAAACATCTCCATCACCATCCGTTAAAGTATAATTAAATTCAAAAGTTTCTTCTTCACCTTTTCCTAAACTCTCATCTTTATAGATAAATACATATTTACCATCTGCTTGTACTTTTAAAGTTCCTTTTTCTGATTTCCAAATAGAAACAAACTTTGTTCCTATTGCATCTACTTGAATCCAAGTATTATCAACTGGTGCTACTTCTGTTACAGTTGCACCATCTGCACCCTCATCATCATTTTTAGTAAGGTTTCCTCTTACTTTTACATTTACATCTTCTTCATCTTCTTTTACTTTTTTTGTATCAGGATTTGCATCAGGATTATCATCTACAACTGTAATTGTTGCAGTACTTTCTGCACTTGTGTTTCCTGAAGTATCTGTTGCACTTATTGTTACATCATATACTAATTCTTCATCAGTTCCACCTGCAATTCCATCTGGTGCATCATGATCTAAATTATCATTTAATACTGCATCATATGTTACAGTATATCCTCCAGCACCATCTGGTGTGATAGTTACATTTTCTATTACTACATTTGAATTATCAGTTGGAATTGGTCCTGCATATGGTGATGCACTTAATAATATATCTTCACCATTGATTGTTATAAAGTCTAAATCACCTTGTGCATCTATAGTAAAAGTTACATTTTGCACAACTGCACCTGATAGTGCTCTAATATTTTGGCTTAAATCTGCTTCATATAGTTCAATATTTGCACCTGCTAAGTTTAAAACTGGTGGTGTTGTATCTACAAATGGATCAGTTAAAT
>CAYJFN010000177.1:0-3657 GCA_964369325.1 uncultured Arcobacteraceae bacterium | reverse complement strand
TATAATTCCTAAAAGTTTTTTAGGAATTATATCGTAATTCTTATGATTTTCATAAGTACTATTCATTTATAAAGCGATATGTTTTATTTCTTATCATACCCATCAAGTTATGAAGCTAATATTGTAAAATTATTAATTAGCTCCATAATTGTCAATAAAATTAATTTTATTGTTTACATTTTTACACTTTTTGGCTGATGAAATACAGTTACTTCAGCTGCTTTACCTTTATACTTCTCAATATTAACTAAAGCTGTATGAGAAATATTACCATTTGCAAGTTTTGATGTTGGAATATCAATTGTAAGTACATTTGCATTACCATTTAAGCACAATGCTCCAATTTCTCCTTGTTTATCTGGAGAATACCAAGCACCTTCACTTACTTTAACAACTCCTTGTCTTATATTGTCTGTTACAACTGCACCAGAAAGAATTTGTCCTCGTTTGTTAAATACTCTTACAATATCACCATTTTTAATGCCTTTTTTCTTAGCATCTTTTGTATTAATCCAAATAGGTTCTCTTCCGTTAACTGCATACTTTTTTCTTAAGCTAGTGTTGTTTAATTGAGAATGAAGCCTATCGGTTGGGTGAACACTAATTAAGTGAAATTCTGCTGGTTTGTTTTTCATTCCTAGCCACTCAATTGGCTCTAGCCAAGTTGGATGTGCTGGGCAATCATCATAATTCATCTTTTCGATTACTTCAGAATAAATCTCAATTAGTCCTGAAGGAGTTCCTAGTGGATTTAAGATTGGGTCATCTCTAAAGTCTTTGTATCTAATAAATTCTGTATTTTCATAAGGAACTTGAAATGTCAATACTTTATTTTCTTCCCAAAATTGTTTAAACTCTGGCATAGCAATATTTTGAGCTTTTGCTTGTTTTAATGCAGCATTGTAAAACTCTTCAATCCATTGTATTTCAGTTTTACCTTCTGTATATTTATCAGCAATGCCAAATTCTTTTGCAATGTCCGTATATATTTGGAAATCATCAGCACTTTCATACTCTTTTTTGACTAATTGCTTCATAGGAACAAAATTTAAATTTGAATAATCTCCAGTAATTGCTATATCATTTCTTTCATAACTAGTTGTAGCTGGCATTACAATATCTGCATGTCTTGCTGTTGGTGTCCAGAATTGCTCATTAACAACTATAGTTTTTGGTTTTCTCCAAGCTTTTATAAGCGTATTTGTATCTTGATGGTGTACAAAAGGATTTCCTCCTGCCCAGTAAATAAAATCTATATCTGAATATGTGATTTTCTTTCCATTAACATCTATTTTTTTACCTGGATTTAGAAGCATATCTGCAATTCTAGCAACTGGAATACTCATCTTAGATGCTTGTTCAAGCCACGCGGCACCTCCTTCTGATGATGAACCTGCAGTAATTCCTGAAGGAATTGGAGTTTTTGCAGTTGGAACTCCACCATTTGAATAATGATAAGATAATCCAAATCCACCACCAGGAAGTCCAATTTGTCCAATCATAGAAGCAAGTGTTACAAGCATCCAGTGTGGTTGTTCTCCATGATGAGCTCTTTGCATTCCCCATCCTGACATAAGCATAGTTCTATTATCAAAGAAAGTTTTTGCCAAGTCTTTTATTGTAGCTTCACTAATTCCTGTTATTTTTGAAGCCCATGCTGCATCTTTAACTACTTTATCTTTTTTACCTAACATATATTCTAAAAATTGTGGGAAACCAGTTGTATAATTTTCAACAAACTCTTTATCATATTTATTGTTTTTATACATAGTATGTGCAATTCCAAGCATTAAAGGTACATCTGTATTTGGAATTGGTGCAATCCATTCCATACCTAATTCTTGTGCAGTTTCATTATAAATTGGATCTATATGTATTAATCTTTTCCCAGAATCTTTTAATTGTTTTAAATACTCAATTCCTTCTTGATCTGTAATACCCCATGCAATTCTTAATGTTGCAAGTGGATTTGCTCCCCAAATAACAACTACTTTAGAATCACTTAATACTATTGGCCAAGATGTTTGTTGTTCATATACTTCAATAGTTCCAAGAACATGTGGCATAATAATTTGTGATGCCCCTGTTGAATAATCCCCTGTACTTCCAACAAATCCACCTGTTAAATTTAAAAGTCTCCAAAGACCAACTCTACAATTATGAAGTCTTCCAGGACTAAACCAACCATAACTTCCTGCGTAAACTCCAGAAGGTCCTTTTTGCTTATAAGTATCTTTTAATTGATCTGCAATTAATTTAATTGCTGTATCATAATCAACTTTAACCCACTCATCTTTCCCTCTTAATTCTGGTTTTGAGTTATTTGGATCTTTCAAGTAATGTTTTCTAACCATTGGGTATCTTATTCTTGCTTCTGAATAAATTAAATCTTCAGTTACTGTTTGAAGTGGGTTTAATGTTTTCCCTTCAACTCCATTTTCAGATTTTACTACTTTACCATCTTTAATAGTAGCTTTTATTATACCCCAGTGAGCACCTGTCATTACTTCACCATTCATTACTAACTTAGGGCTATAAACCATTTTGCTATCTGCTAAAAGAGTCCCTCTTAATAAAAAGCTATCCACAAGTGGAATTGCAGCAAACAAAGCACTTGTTCTTAAAAAACTTCTTCTATTCATTTTATCTCCTTTTATAAAATTTATTTTTTTTGCCAAGGCATATCTTTGGCATTTTTTTGCAAGTATTGTATTACTAAGTAGCTTTCTGCTTTAGGAATTGCAGTCCTACTTAACATAGAGTTTAAAATACTAGGCCATTGATTTGCTGTATAATGTTTTATATCATGTTTAGCATGACACAAAGCACAGTTATTTGAATACAACTCTTCTGCTTTTTTATACAAAGAGTTTTCATCTTGAGTAAAATCTGTTGCATTACTTAAAAGTTGAACTTTGATTTTTTTCCAAGTTTTTCCACCATCTTTTAATGTCTCCAGAACTTCATAATCATACTTTGTCCCTTTTGACATACCAGCAACTAATATTCTTCTACTTGGAACATAATAAATTGCATTTTCTACACCATCTTGAATATAGCCTGAAAATTCTAATTTATTCTTATCTCCAACCTTACCTAAATTTTTTACTTCTACTGTTGGTAAAAGTCTTCCTATTACTTTGGAGCTACCTTCTTTATACAAAGAACTAACGTTTGTAGTATATTCAGCTCCAAATGTAAATGCAACTAAACTTAAAACCAATAATGGTATCCTCATTCTATCTCTCCTTTATAATTTTGATAAATTTATATTATCAAAAAAAAATAAATATGACAATAAAATTACTATAAAGTTTCACAAAACAATTAAATTTAACTTTTGTTAAAATATTAATTTATAAAGTGTGGTTTTATAACATATGTAGTGATAATTTAAGAATTTTGATTACAACTTATGTAGATATTTTTTAGATTGTTATATTTTAAGAGTATTTTATAAGTTTAGATCTTTAGTCACTTATATATGTAACTAAAGATCTATTTTGGCTTTGTTTAATTATCAATGACAGCCGCAACCACTAGATTTTTGACCTGCTTCTGCAGTTGAGCAAGCACTAACACCAGGAGGTGTATTTGGTTGTATTTGTGAATTATCTGCACCACCACTTTGGTTAATCTCATCAATTTGAGCAATCA
>CAYJFN010000176.1:0-3742 GCA_964369325.1 uncultured Arcobacteraceae bacterium | reverse complement strand
TTTTTAAAAGAAGAATAAAAGCATTAAAAGATTATAATCTGCAAAAACTAGGCAATAGGGGATATAATATATGGCAATTACGAGCAATGAGCTAAAACAATGTTTAATAGATGGTTTAAAGCTTGAAGATATTACTGTAGATGATATTAATGATAATGATGTGCTTTTTGGCGATGAAGGCTTAGGGTTAGACTCTGTCGATTCTATCGAGTTAGTTTTAATAATCGAAAAAGAGTACGGAATAAAAATAGGAAATCCAGAAAAATATAATGAAACATTTGCTTCTATTGGGAATTTACTAGAATATATCAATGAAAATATCAAAAAATAGTGTTTTTATAAATAGTTTTGATGCAATTTGTTGTGCAGGAGAAGAACCTCAAAAGATATTTAAAAATATTTGCAATAAAGTAGATGTAATTTCTTCTTGCGCAAATTACATAGAAAATGCAAGTGTTGCTCTTGGAAAAATAGATTCAATCATACCTGTTGATAGTCTACTTATTCAAAAATGTCGAAATGTTCTTAACAATTCTAATTTAAAAAATTTTGATAAAACACTTTTAGTGGTTGGCACTTCTGTTGGAGGTATGCATACTACAGAAGAAGTGTTTTTTAAAGACAAAAATTACAAAAATGTCAATTATAAGCTACATTCTATAGCTGCAATAGCATTTAAACTAAAAAAACATTTCTCTTTTTATGATGATATCTCTTTTTCTACAGCATGTACTTCTAGTGCAAATGCTTTAGGTTATGCAAAAGAAGTTATAGAAAAAGGAATTTACGAAAATGTATTAGTTGTTGGAATTGATACTTTATCTTACACAACAGTTCATGGATTTTACTCTTTAGGAGTTTTGTCAAGTAAGCCTTGCACTCCTTTTGAACAAGATAGGTTAGGTATGAATGTAGCTGAGGGAATTGCGGTTTTACTTTTACAAAATATTAAAACTACAAACTCTATTGAGCTTTGTGGGGTTGGATATAGTTCTGATGCACATCATATGACGCAGCCTCATCCACAAGGAGAAGGCGCAAAAAAAGCTATGCAAAATGCAATAAAAGATGCAAATATCGAAATAGATAAAATTGATTATATAAATGCGCATGGAACTGGAACTGTTGCAAATGATAGTTCTGAATTAAATGCAATTTCATCACTTTTTTTAGAAAATAAACCTTATGTAAGTTCAACAAAATCTTTTACAGGGCATACCTTAGGAGCTGCTGGAGCAATAGAAGCAGTAATATCTTGTATGGCTATTAAAAATGGAGTAATTCCCCCAAGTAAAGATTTAAAGAGTATTGAAAACAGCTCAATTTTGTATAGTAATGTTCCTATAGATAAAGAAATAAAGTATGTTTTAAGCAATTCTTTTGCCTTTGGTGGAAATAACACAAGTTTAGTTTTTGGAAGATGTGATGAAAATTAATTTAGAGATTTTAAATGCCTCTTATTTAATTGATGAAAAAGAGATACAAACAAATAAAATAAAAGAACTGGTACCTAAAATGGTCTTTAGAAGAAGACTAACAAAAGCTTCTAAGATTTTTATTGAACTTATGAATAATGTAGAGTTTTCAAAAGGTAGAATTATGTATGCAAGTGCATTTGGAGAGCTTAATGCAACAGCAAATATATTGAACTCTATACTAAACAAACAGCTTGTTTCTCCTACAGACTTTCAAAACTCTGTTTATAACACTCCTGTTTCATACGCTTCAATTTTACATGAAAATAGTAGTGAGCTTTTAACAGTTTCAAGTGGTGATAATACTAGCCAAAAACTTTTAAAACTTGGTGCAATTAAAGCTTTAGATGGTGATGAAATATTACTTGTGGCAATTGAAACTTTAAATATTGAAAATATAGAAGAAGTAAATAATTGTATTGATTTTTTAGAGTGTGGTGTTGCACTTAAAGTAAAATATACACAAGAAGAAGCAAATATGAATTTAGAAATGTGCAGTGAAAAAATATCAAATTCATTAAAAGAGTTATATTATATTGCAAAATATTTTAATAAAAATTCTAAAAATATAATAAGTGTAGAAATATGAATTTACCACATCAAGAACCTATTTTATTTGTGCAAAAAATAGAAAAAATTGAAGGAAATAAGGCTGAAGCTAGTTTAAAGTTTCCTTTTCTTCCAAGTTTTGCAATGATGATTGAAGCTGCTGCTCAAAGTAGTGTTGCCTTTTGTTCAAAAGAGTGCAAAATAGGATTTGTAACCTCTATAAAAGATGCAGAACTAATAAAGCTACCAACAATAAATGAGTATTTATTAGTAGAATTAGAAATTAAAGCACAAGTTGAAAATTTTCTAGAGCTTTTTTTTATTGTAAAAGATTTAGAAAAAAAAGAGGTTTTTTCTAATGGTAGTATAGTTTTAAATATAAAGTGAGAGGAAAATGGATTTTTTTAATAAGAAAGACTTAACTGCTATTCAAGCACAATATGAAGCACAAAAAATAGCCTTTGCCCCAATTATTTTTCAAGTTGCAAAAGTTTCTAGGGATTTAAACCTATTACAAACCTTAGCAGAATATAAATGTGGATTAACACATGATGAATTAGTACAAAAAACAAATCTCTCAAGCTATGCAGTAAAAGTACTTTGTGAGACTTTACTTAGTGCAAACATAGTTTATATAGAAAATGATAAATTATTTTTATCAAAAATAGGATTTTTTTTAAATAGTGATAAAATGACAATAACAAATATGAATTACAATCATTATGTAAACTATGAAGGTCTTTTTTACTTAGAAGATTCCATAAAGAATGAAAAAGCAGAAGGTTTAAAAGTATTTGGAGAGTGGGAAACTATCTATCCTGCATTATCTTCACTTCCTCAAAAAGCAAAAGAATCTTGGTTTGAATTTGACCATATGTACTCTGATTCAGGATTTAGTGAAGCTATTAAAATCCTAAATGCCTTAGATCCAAAATTTGTTTTAGATATTGGTGGAAACACAGGAAAATTTGCAATACAATTTTCTAAAACAAATCCAGAAATAGAGATTACAATAATGGATTTACCACAACAAATAAAATTAGCAAAGCAAAATATTTATGAAAATAATTTAACAAATATTTCTACATACGAAGGAAACATTTTATTAGAAGATACTATCCCAAAGAACTTTGATATTATTTGGATGAGTCAATTTTTGGATTGTTTTAAGGAAGAACAAATTATAGCTATTCTTAAAAAAGTTAAAAAAAGTATGAATGAAACTTCTCAAATATGTATAATGGAACCTTTTTGGGATAGGCAAAACAATGAAACAGCAGCGTTTTGTGTAATCAACACTTCACCATATTTTACAGCAATGGCAAATGGTTATAGTAAAATGTTTAACTATGTTGATTTTTCAAAATTATTAGAAAAAGCAGGTTTAGAAGTAATAGAGTGTATAGATAATATTGGACTTTGTCAAACAATTATTAGATGTAAATAATAAGCTTAAACTTTATAAAGTTAAATAATGATAAAATCAGAAAAAAAGTAGGTAAGAGTAAATGTTTGAATTAATCAAAAATAGTTCTACAAGAATTGCAACAGCTCTATTTTTATTCGCTATTTTTATTCTTGTAAGTTATATAGATAAACTATTTATAACATGGTTGTTTTTAGGTGCATTTTTGGCATTTGCAGTATATGAAGCAATGAGACTATTTAAAGTTGATGAAGCAATTGTCTATCAGTTTTCTGCCATAACTTGGATTTTT
>CAYJFN010000175.1:0-3755 GCA_964369325.1 uncultured Arcobacteraceae bacterium | reverse complement strand
GAATTACGAAGAAAAAAGCTTCATAGTATTGATAAAACAAAAAAATTTTTACGACAAAAGCATACAGACATAAAAAAATATAATGCTGCATTGGTGGAACGCTACTTTCAAAAGAAATGGCCTGAATTTTTTACTACAGTACGTTGTGTTTTAGGCCAAGCAGCTGAAGAATACTTACAACAGATTGATTATAAAGGATAACCATACATCCCGCAAAGACTCCCAAAAAGCTTACTCGGATTTCTGAGTAATTCATCTTGTTATTTTAACAGTTTTTCTATCTTTTTGGGGTTTGGGACTGGTTTGAAAGGGGTAAGTGGCAGTCGCATTTGCAAATTTTTATTTGTTATTTGTCTTCGCTCATGTTTTCTTCCTTTATAGGTAACCTATTTAGCTTACTATATTATTAATTATATATGGAGTGGATGCTCGGCTCTGCCAAACGTACCAAGGACTGGAGCGGAGTAGACGTGTCCACCGCCAGCGTGGAAGAGCATGTGCAGGGGCTCGTGGATGCAGGGTTGTTGTTGGTGATGCGATAAGTTTTTATTCTTAATTAAATTTTTATAATGCAATTGTTTTGAACAGAGGTGTGTATGAGCAACCAAAGTCTATTGTTTTCAGCTTATCAAAAGCTATATAGTGCTTTGCGTAGTTTAGATAAGTTTAATACTCAAAATGATTTCTTTGATAATATATCAAGTTTAGATACTTTTTTTTCAGAATTTAGAAATGTTACTTTTGTGCTACAAAAATCTCTTGCGCATACTCAATATTTATCTGATTATGAAGATAATCGAGATAAATATTTTAGTAAGTTGAAATGGTTCATTGATAAGAGAAATGAAACTATTAAGCAACAGCCCTTTCAATTAAAGAAAGAAGTTAAAATAATAGAGTATTTTCCATACGGAAACCGTCAAATTTGTTCACATATTTTTTCTGTTGATGACGATAAAGACTTATCTTTACTGCTTGCTGATTTAAAATATTTTTTCTTAACAGGTACTGAAGTTGAGTATTTTTTTTCTGTTGAGTTTACATTTTTTGAAAATAATGATTCTATAAATATACATGATACGATACTTTTAGGTGTCAAAGCTATGCGTGAATTTTTAGTATTAATGGAAAGTTTTATTGGTATAAAATGTGAATTGTGCGAGAAAATCAAAGAAAAAATTACGAAAATTAATTTTTTAATTACTCCTAAAAATATATTTAATATAACTGACTATATATATTATCCTAAATGTAATGAATTTGTTATAGGAGAATATCAAACTCTACGATTAGCAGCAGAGGGAGATTTCTATGAAACCACAGTACCGCGCATGGGTATAAGTGAATTTTATGACTCGTACCAAATAAGTAATGACCTTAGTTATTTTCAAAAATTTGTCTTTATTCATATAATACAACAAAATGTTGAATTAATGCCAGCTTTTGTTTTTGTATATGAAGATGATACAACTGAACTAGATACTTATAACTCAACCATAAAAACTACATTTTATAGGATTATTTACAATATTCATAAAAGAATTATTTCTGATAATGTAAAAGAAGTGTATTTAATGTCAACATATACTCATTATAAATATAAAGAAGATTTGCTATATATGACTTCCGAAGAAAGAAAAGAAACAAATAAAAAATTTGATCAACTCACATTTGTAAAAATAAATAACAAATGTGAAGTTTTTGAATATAGATTTTCAGAAGATGAACTACTTTGTTTACAAGGTTGTGTACATAAATTAAAAAATTCAGATAGTACTGATGTAAAAACAACTATTTTTAATATATTACCTATTTTAGAAGCGTTTAGGATAAAAAATGAGCAGTAAAAATATAATTTACTTTGTATAATAATATAAATTTTATAACCATAAAATAGCAGCTAAAAACAGCATCGAAACAATTCAAAAGCAGTGGTTTTGATGCAATAGTTCAGCATAATTAAGTTTAACTGAATTGTGAGATGTGTTTTATAGTGTGCCGGGTGCTAAAACCGAAAATTATGCCTTGAGTCCAGAGCCAGTATTTTTGCTTACTTTTTGTTCGATGCTTGTAACTCACAGT
Organism: uncultured Arcobacteraceae bacterium; assembly: GCA_964369325.1. GTDB lineage: Bacteria > Campylobacterota > Campylobacteria > Campylobacterales > Arcobacteraceae > Marinarcus. The sequence goes on along the minus strand of CAYJFN010000175.1, from coordinate 1,673 downwards.
CAAGCGCAGCAGTAAAACATGTTCCGACATCATAAAACCAACCTCGACAAAATTCATCTTTGGGGATGTTTGTACGCTCTATTAATGGACTAACCCGGCATAAAAGTTCTTTACTGCGAATGAATTTTTTCCCTTCTTTAGCCTGCAGTAGCTTTTCTAAAAGTTGCATGGCGTGTAATTGGTACATGTTCATTGTCCTTCCTCATTGCTTTGGTGCGATAAAAGGGCAGCACTGCCTGTGCCAAGGGCAGAGCTTACATCCGTAAAATTCTTTCGCGAATCTAACTCTCGTTCTTCGTACAAGGCAATAATTTTATCTTTATCCGCAAGTTGCGAGCGTAATAGTTCGCATTCACGCTGCAGGGATAGTGTGTCTTCGTTAGGAGGTTCTGCACTTTTTTGATTATTACTGAGTATTTCTCCTTCGCCAAAATAAAGCCAATTGCGTGATATTTGAGGATATATTTCTAAAATCTGTGGTAGTAATGGCCATAGGTTTTTTTGTCTAGGTTCTTTCAGATAACCTTGGAATGTGCGAGCTTCTAACGCAAGTTTTTCGGCAAGCTTTGCTCGAGAACCAGCAATTTCTTCAGATACTTGTATGACTCTTTTATATAGATCCACAAAAAACTCACTTTTTTATGCGAAAGATATTGACGCATGCGAAAGAAATGGGTATGTTTAAACCAACAGGACAAGCGAAAACTCCAACAGTAAACGCCTACAGGCTTTTATATTTAACAAAGGACTTTACCTATGACAAGCCCTAATGAAATCCCCCGCGAGCGGAAACTCAAAGCTTGGATGGTAGAAAGAGACATTACAAATGTAGCTTTGGCCAAGGAGCTTGGTGTTTCAAATCAACGAGTATCAGTGATTTTGCGAAGAGATACCATGCCGACAGAATTGCATGCGAAGTGTCTGCAGCTTGGTTTTCCCATTGAGCTTTTGCCAGAGCCTGTGACTTGGCGACGTAAACCGCGCACTCCCATGTTTCCCGGACTAGTAGAGCAAGCTGAGACGTAAGATAAACTTTTGATTATAGTGTAAAATTTTTTGACGATTATACCCACGCAATTTTTGGAGATTTTTAGCATGACTAAAAACTACACTGTAAAAGACTATCCATCGCTTACTGCTATTGTGCATCAGATGGTGAAAAATGCACCCTCTGGTTTAACTGCCAAAAGTATTTGGGAAGTGGTTGGTTATACCAATTATCAAACCATGATGAGTGAGATTTCACGGCAGCCAGGGCACAAGCTTAGTGCTGACATGCTGCTTGTATTTATGGACGCGTGTGAAAGTGATGCTCCTTTGACTTTTCTAGCTCGGGAACGTGGCTGTGTTGTTTTGAAATTGCCTGAGGCCACGGGGTGCAGCGGAGAACTGGTGAAGAACCTTTCTAACTCTATTAAGGAGTTTGGAGAGTTTGCCAGTGAAACAGCCATGAGCATTTCTGATGGTAACATTCCGCGCGATAAGCTCGACCGTATCACCAAAGAAGGGCATGAAGCTATTGAGGCTATTTTGGCTATGGTGAAGCTTGCAAGGGTAACGCATGAAAAGCAGTACGGAGGATAGAATGGCTTATAAAGTAGGGGATAAAGTACGCTTAAAGAAAGCCCATCGTGGCTATTTGGTGGGCGAAATTATCGAAGATGATGCAGGGT
>CAYJFN010000174.1:0-3766 GCA_964369325.1 uncultured Arcobacteraceae bacterium | reverse complement strand
CTTGTGTAGCACTTATGCGCAAAACAAAAACATTTTCATTTTCAAGCGAAATATATGTAAGTGTGTAATGTGCGCAAATATCATTTTGCGCAAGGGTTCTGTGCCACCACGAAAAGCGACTCACACCTCTTTGCAAAGTTTGCGTGCAATAAAAAGCTAATGTTTCAAAAAATTTTTTGGGCGTCTGTTGTGAAGCTTCTGTTTCTGTAGAGAGTTGCTCTTGGCACTGTTCATAGCTTGTCACACCTAAAAAAGTTAAAAAGGCGTCTGTAGCATAAAGAATAGTGCCATTTTCTGACACACAGCATAAAGGGCACACATTACTGCCATAGAGCATTTGCAACATATGCTGCTTATCTTGTGGAAAAAGAAAGGTATTTTGAGACATGAAAACCCTATTTAGAAAGAGAAATTACGATTTTTTTTACAATATAACATCCATCATTGCACACATAACATAATTTTTGTTTACTATATGTCAAATTACAAGACAGCATATTGAATATACATAACATATTTTTTCGCATAGTTTTTAACTGTGCACTTACGCAAAAATAAACTATAAATCATTTTATTTCCTAGTTATCTACTATTTGACAATACGTCGTTAACACCACAATGTCAAACACCTTTCATACTTATACAAACTCTCAAATCGGAAATATATAGTGCTAAAAAGCACATTCTTTGTGCGTTTATACTATTTTAGAACTAATACTTTACACTCTCGCTTGGATTCGCTACCGTGCACCACATATTTTTATTTCGTACATATTCAAAAAAACGCCATTGCTATAAAAACAGTAGAGAGCAAACTACAGGCAAGTTAAAGACAAGCATACATTTACATCGTACAAAAGTTATCTTAAAGAATGATAAAATTTTTTTGAAAATGGGGAATAAGCTTTATAGAGAACTCGAGCAACGCATGCACCCCAACAGTATGTATAGAAGTAAAAACAGCACCATAACTTTTTAAACTATGCTAAGTATATATTATGAGCCAAAGAAACGCCTTTATCCTTTTTGCTATCATTGTGACTATTTGGGGAATAAACTGGACAATTACAAAAATGATTGTACTCGCTATGCCTCCTTTGTGGTCTAACACATTACGTTCATTAATAGCAGCTGCAGCCATTTTACTTTTACAGCTTGCAACAAAACAATTTATTCTCCCTAAAAAACAAGATATTCCTGCTATTCTTGCTGTCAGCCTTTTTCATATGACCATTTTTGCTTCACTTATGGCTATTGGCTTACAATATGCCTCTGTGGGGCGCTCTGTTATTTTAGGCTATACAACGCCTTTGTGGGTAACCCCTGCCGCCCTGCTCTTCTTACGCGAGCCTTTTACGCTTCCTCGCGGCTTAGGCGTACTTTTAGGCATTATCGGTATTGGTATACTTTTTAATCCTTTTAACGCTCAAGAGATAAACCCACAAGAGTTTACAGGAAATATCATACTTCTTGTAGCAGCTTTTTCATGGGCTATAACTATTGTAGGTATAAAAGCTGTCACATGGCACGCAAGCCCTTTTCAGCTTGTTTTTTGGCAACTCCTCTTAGCAGCAAGTCTTTCTGCCATTGTGGCGCTCTGTCTAGAGGGAATACCCAATATTACCTTCACATCATCACTTATTTGGCAACTTGGTTACAGCGCCTTATTTTCTACGGCTTTTGGTTTCTGGGGCATGACTGTGATAAATCGCCTTTTGCCGGCTGTTGTCACATCGTTAGGCTTACTTGTTACCCCCATTATAGGCATTGCCTTTTCTCTTTATATGTTAGGAGAAGAAATTGACATGCAACTCATGCTTTCAGGCGGCTGTATTCTTTTTGGTATTGCGCTTGGAAGTATTCCTATAAAAGAAAAAGCAAAGACATAATCTCCTACACTTTATCTTGCACACGGAGTTAGTAAAAACACCCTATAGTGATTGTACAACGTAAACTGTGAATTATAAAAAAGAGCATTTATGTAAAAAGAAGAGACACTTTATCCAAGTAAAGTGTCTCTTCTTACATACAGTTAGCTTTCTTTACCGGCATTACGAGCGCGCTCACTTTTAAAAGCTTTTTTCCATGCGTACATTTTTTCATCAGCTTTTGCTAAAATATCTGCCATAGTTTCCCCGTCTTGAGGATATTGCGCATAACCTATACTAGAAGATATTTGCACTAAGAGACCATCAAGATTAAATTTTTCTTTTGATAAACTATCAATACGCTTTATGACAGAAGTAAGCGCAATTTCTGAAAGTGTCGTATTCATAATTAGAGCAAACTCATCACCGCCCATGCGCACAATGGGGGTACCCTGTTTAAAGTTATGACGCATACGTTCCACAAAAGCGATAAGCAATTTGTCACCGGCTTCATGCCCGTGTATATCATTCACAGGTTTAAAATCATTTAAATCTAAGTAAAAAAGCGTAAACCCATTAGCAATGTCGCCTTCATGCTGCTCTAGATACTCATCAACCATTTTCCTGTTATAGGCCTTAGTTAATGCGTCCATATAAGTAAGCTTTTTAGCCGTATGATGCTTCATTTCATACCTATTAATAATAACGAACACACCCGTACACAAAATAAAAGAGATAATAAAGAAATAAGAAACTTGGGTAAAAAGGGCATTGGAAGCTTTATAGTCATAAAGGTAAAAAATCCACGTTTGATCGCCCACAGTGAAAATTTGCTTATGTGCTTTTTCCTGCTCAAAGCCTGCACTACGTAAGGTTGGTATATACCGTCCACGGTAAAGCGTATCTACACCGTATTCTAAATTAAAATTTTCTAATGCTTCTATTTCAATAACATTTGTTAAAAGTTTTTTTACATCAAAACCAATTGTTACAAAACCCCAAAACTTTTTTCGACCATTCTCTTCCGTCATTACAGGTCGACGTGCAATAATACCTTCATAATTAATAATTTTTGTGGGGCCGACAAAAATAGTACGTCCACTATTTTTTGCGTAAAGTGCATCCCCTTTTGTGTCATCATGTTCTAATAAATTTAAGCCTACAAACCACTGGTAAGGCTTTGGCGGATACACATACCGCACTACCCCATCAGGTTGATACGAAATAACCAAAAAGTAGCTTTCTTCAAAGATAATATTTGAAACATCTTCAAATTGTTTTTTTGTGATACCATCGCCGTAAAGCTGGAACATGCCTTCTAAATGCTTAATGTCAGTTTCAACGCCTTGCACAATATTTTGAATACGCTCAGCATAAATTGCCGCTAAGTTTTTCACTTTGCGCAAGTTTTCCTCTTGTAACTCTTGCGCGCGAAAATATGTAAGTACCAAGACTAACGCCAACATTATGCCGTAAAGCACCTTGGAAATTCTCATATGCTCAACCTCTTCTTATAGATCTATAGTATATGAAAAACAAATAGGAATTATGACAGGAGCGAATTTTACACTTAAAGGAAAACTTGAAAGGAACTATACTATATAAATGGTATTTTTTTGACAAATGTCAAGCTGAAAAGAGGTAATAATAAACGTTTTTCTTGTAAAAAATACATACATGACATTGTACAACCCTATATACGCATTTGCTTATTTTTTGTAGGCACTTGTTGCGTTATGAAGTTATATTCTGACACATTTTACCTCCGTAAAATACGCTTTCGCGTAATTATGAAATACGTTCTAGAAGCTATCTCATAATTCTTTTTAGTAAAATACGAATACAAGCAAGTTGTATAAAAGAAAAGAAGTTTTCTATTTTATGTTCATATCTTACAA
>CAYJFN010000173.1:0-3773 GCA_964369325.1 uncultured Arcobacteraceae bacterium | reverse complement strand
ACTTCATTTCCACAACGCCAACAACATCCCTCTTCTACTTGCTCATTAGCTAAAACAGTATGACACTCTTCACACCAATTTACAGTAGTTGATTTTCTGTATAAAAGATTGCTCTCATACATTTTGATAATAAACTCTTGTTCCCACTTTGTGTAAAGTTCATCACTTGTAGCAAATTCTCTTGTTTTTGAAAAAGAAAGCCCTAAAGAACTCAACTCTTTTCTCATATAATCGATATTTTCATAAGTCCATTTTTTAGGGTGAAGCTTGTGCTTTATTGCTGCATTTTCTGCTGGCATTCCAAAACTATCCCAACCAATTGGGTGTAAAACATTATAATCTGCTTTTCTAAAATATCTAGCAAAAGCATCACCTAAACAATAGTTTCTAACATGCCCCATGTGAATTCTTCCACTTGGATATGGAAACATACTTAAAATATATTTTTTTTGCTTTACTTGCTCATTATCTGGCTCAAAACTATTATTTACATCCCAATATGCTTGCCATTTGTATTCAATCTCTTTTGGATTATATTGCATTAGTAATCATCCTTCTCTTGACTTTTTGCACTCTCAATTAATGCTAATGCTATTGAAAAAACATTTGCAACCACTGCACCAATAGCTAATGCTGTAGCCATTCTTAAATCATTTGTGATAGTTAAAACCAAAAACGCAGGGATTAGGTGTAAGTCTGCAACTAGTGAACTTGCCAATAATTCAGCAGATAAAAGATTTTTAACTCCAATTTTTAATATTGTTGAAATAACATTAACTCCAGCTGCAATAAATAGTGCAATTACATTTGGCTCATATAAAAATCCAGCAGTAGTAGTTAAACTCATAAGAGAAAAGAATATATAATTTACCTTACTCCAATCCATAGTTATCCTTTTTTTGTTTTTTTAAGGATATATAATACCCGTTTTTTTGTAAGAAAATGCTTTATAAGTCAATCTTTTGCTGCATCAAATAATAAGTGAAACCACCTTATGTTTTTATTTCAATATTTAATAATCTTAAAAATAATTGATCAATGAAATACTATTTCAAAACTTCATCATCTACATAAGTATAATGAAGCTCTAATCCTTTAGAAGTAGCAATAAAACCATTTATATTTATTTTACCTTCATGTACTAATTTATGGTGCTCTTTACATAGTGGAATTAAATTATATTTATGATTTACATTTATGTGTCCAATAAATCCATCTTTATTGGCACTTGCTTGTGCTTTGATATGATGCACATCATCAACCGGTCTTTTACAAATCACACAAGTTGAGACTATCATATTTTTATTATATTTTGTTTGTTTATGTTGAGTAATTCTTTCAATTGGCTCATAATCATCTGTTAAGCGTTTTCTAATATCATTTGCAACTTTTAAAAATTCTTTATCCATATGAAGTGATTTAGCGTATTCAAGACCATACATACTACTTCCACTTCCATGCTTTAATTTTCTATCAAAAATAAGTTTATCCTCTTCATCTTGATACATAACACTTAAATGCAAACAAATAATATTTTTAAGATTTTGTATCTCTTTTATGTCTGGTAATTGATGCAAATGCGTTGCAAATAAAAATAGAGATTGTAGTTTTGAAAGTTTTAAAATTGCACTTGCAACAATACTTACTCCACTCATTGTCTCCGTACTATGGCTTATCTCATCGCCTAAAATAAGTGATCGTTTACTAGCTCTGCTAAATATATTTTTAAGCTCCAACATCTCAACTGCAAAAGAAGACAAGCCTTTTGCTATGTTATCACTTCCACTAATTCTTGTAAAAATAGCATCAAAAATAGAAAACCTCATAGACTTGCAAGGCACAAAAAAGCCTGATTGTGCAAGAATTACAGCGATTCCAACTGATTTCATCAAAGAAGATTTTCCACTAGAATTTATCCCATAGAGTAATATTCCGTGCATTTTATTTTCATACAAGTTTGTAGGAGTAGAGTTTTTTATAATTACATTATCTTTATAATCATCACTTGCTAAGCTTAAATCGCCCAAAATAATATCATTTGGCACATAAATACCTTGTTCTTCACCTGCAGCTATAATTGGGTGTCTTAACTCAATTAGCTCTAAAAAATTCTCATCATCTTTTGTTTTTACTATCTTTGGTGCAACAAAATTATACTTTTTTGCTGTTTTTATATTTGAAACTGTTACATCTATTTCTGCAATAAATACAACTAAATCTTCTAAGAGTTTTGAAAATTTGTTTTCAAACTCTACAAGTTTTTCTTTAAAAACCAATTTATTTAGTTCTATTATTTTTCTTAAATTATGAACATATTTATTTGAAATATCTTCTGTTAAAAAATTTGTAAGTTTTACAGAGTTTGTTTGAGTATGAACTTTAAAATCTTTAAAAAGTATTAACTCTTTATCAACTATTAAATGGCTTTGTTCTAATTCATGCTTGATAAGATTGTATCTATTTTTTGTAAGAGTTATAAAAAAACCTTCTCTATCAAGTCTATTGATACTTACAAAACTTTTGTCATTGTTTTTAAGAAGTGTTGCAAGATGACTTTGAATCTGCTCTAACTTTTCATACAACTTTATATTTTCGCTATTTAGTTCATCTATTTTAAAATTTACTCCAGAGCTTATCATATTGTCTTCAACATCTTTAAGCATATATTTCCCACTTACGCTTAAATCAAAAGTTGAATAAATAGCATCTATAAAACACTGTAAATCACTAGAGCTACAAGGAGTTTCAAAAAACTTGTAATTCTCCATAAAAGAGACAACTTCTTTGATGCTTAACAAAGAGTCATACAAATAATTAAGCTCAAAAGGATGAAGTCTTGAAAGTTTTATTCTTCTAGTAAGCCTTTCTATATCATAGATGTTTGATAACTCTCCTTCAATTGGAGTATGATAATCATATAACTCTTTAGATAAATTGTATCTTCTTTGTAGTTCATTTACATCTTTAATTGGATGAGTTAATCTATCTTTTAAAAGTCTTTTTCCCATTGCAGTTGAAGTATTGTTTAGTAAATAAAGCAAACTTGGATTGTGTGGCATATCTATAATATTGAGCTGTTCTAAGGCATTATTTCCTAAGTAGATGTATCTACTAACATCAAGTTTTATAGGAAGTGATAACTTTTGAATGATTTTAGCATCGTGATTTATAACAAAATCAATTAAAACTGCTAACGCTTCACTTGATAATGGAGCTCTTTCCATATCTAAATGCTCAATTGAAGTAAGAAGTGATTGTATATTAAAAACATTTTTAAATAGTTCATTTTGATAAACTATTTTAGGTCTAAAACTATTTATATGAAAAGTTTTGAGTGAAAGCTCTAAATACTCTATAACCTCTTTTTGATTTATCTCTTTATCTACAAATGAAACCACTATTTCATTTGTTTTGTGCATATTCATGTAGTTAAATACTTCATCTAAAGCATAAGATTTATCTTCACTAGTACCGTGAACTTCGTTGTAATAACATTTTCCTGTTGTTACATCTATTGCACTATAACCAACACTATAAATATCTTTGTTTTTATCTATTACTAAACTAGTAATATTGTTTTCATCTTGGTCTATTACAAAATCAAAGTTTGTTCCTGGGCTTACAACAATATCTAAGTACCTGCTAACCTGTGGAGGAACTCCTTTTTGTCGAATAAGTGCGATAGTGTATTTTTGTTCGGCAATAATTCTTGCAAGATGCTTTTCGAGTGAAACAGCAGGAACTCCTGCCATAATAGGGTTTTCTTTAGAGTT
>CAYJFN010000172.1:0-3857 GCA_964369325.1 uncultured Arcobacteraceae bacterium | reverse complement strand
ATAATATAGCAAACTTAATAGTTGATTTTGTTAGAGAAAAAGAGTTTAGGGGGAAAAAATAACCTTTGCCTTTTTATTTCCTTCTTCTAAAAGCACAAGGATTTTTCCTTGTGTAAATTTTAAATAAATCCTGTAAAACTTAAAACGCAAAGAGAGCCACTTAAAAAAATAGTTGCTATAAGAGCTTTTGGTTTGTATGTCAAAATTAATGCAATAGCAATAATTATCGGACAAATAGCTAAAAACCAATAAGTAAGAGCAAGTGAAATACCAATATCTGTAATTAAATAGTACAAAGAATAAAAAAGAGTAAAGTTACCTAGCATAAGTAGCAAATATTTTGTAACTTTATTCACTTCATCTTGCATGACCTGCTTATAGTGTTTTTTGTATCCTAATGCCACAAAAGATAATCCTAGAAAAATAAGATAAATTGTTAATTGCATATTTGCTCCTATAATTTACTTTTAAATTTTTTATAAAATGCAAAAGCAAAAACAATACCAGTTACTAAAAAGAAAATATCAAAGTTTCCAAATGTTTTAAATAGGATAATATCAAGTAAGACTATTGTAAAACATAGCATTGATAAAGCAAAAAGTTGTTGGCTCCAAGCATTTTTTGATTTGATAAAAAATGCATGTAAATATGATATTAACCAAGCAATAAATAAGCTATTTACTTCTATTATTTCTCTGTTTATATAATCAAATGGAACAATTTTATTTGCAATAAAATATACACATACTGCAATTGGAAGACCAAGAATTGTTCCAATATTTAGTTTTTCTACTAATTTATACCCAAGATGATTTTTTGTTTCATATTTTTGTTGTCGTTTTTTGTTCCATAGAATTAATCCAGTTGCAATTATAATAGTTCCAATAACTCCTAGAATAAAAAACAGTGCTCTTATAGGCGCATTTGCAAATCTTGCTTTGTGCAATTCACTAAGTGCAATATTTGTAATAAGTGTTGGATTTGTTGTTGTTTGAACATCAAGTTTTTGGATTAGGTTTGTAGTTTTTGCATCAAAAACAAGTGATTGCATATGAGTATTTTTGTTGAATATAGAGTCTGGATTTTTGGGAGTAATTTTTACATCATAAGTATCTTGGTACATATTATAATTCATAGAAATCATACCAATATTGTCTGGATAAATTACTTGAGCTTTGTTATATATAGTCATTAAATTTTCTTTTGTAATATCTTCTCTTTGAAATGAATATTTATCTTCAAAATAACTATTTGCATATATATCGTCAGCACCTTTATAAAGTTTTTGCATATGAAATCTATAATCTTCATAGAAAGAATTCATAGCCCAAGGCATCATAAAATGCATAGACAAAACTAAACTAGAGTAACTTATCATTATTAAAAATGGAAGAGATGCTATTGAAGGAAGGATATGTGCATCCATCCAGTTTCTAATTTTTTTGTCAGGTCTAAAAACAAACAAATCTTTAAAGATTTTTGTGTGAATAAAAATTCCTGTAATGATAGTTACAAACATAGCCATGGCGACAATTGCAATAATCCATTCTCCCCAAAAAGCTGGAATACCATATAATCTGTAATGAAATCTATATAAAAAATGTCCTCCAAAAGTAGATCTTGAAATTAACTCTTCTCCACTAGTTGCATCAAATTCACTTCTTGCTCTTATTGGTCTTTGATTTTCAGACATTTGTGTCCATGTAACTTTTATTGTATTATTTCTATCATTTGGTAGGGCAATTAAAAAATTACTCACTTTATTGTTTATTAGTATTGAAGCTTTTTGCATAGCAATATCTACTGTTTTGTTAGATGGCTTAGAATCATAAAGTTCAGGCTTCATAAAGTTACTAATCTCTTCTTTATAATAAGAAGCAGTACCTGTAAGAAATACAACAAATAAAAGCCAAGCACTTATTAGTCCTACCCAAGTGTGTAGCCATCTCATTGATTGTTTAAAACTGCTATTCATTAGTAAATTCTCATATAAAAATAATCATTTGTGAAATATAAAGCCCCAGCACATAAAGAAAATTGAATTATTAAATAAATTATCTTTTTTACTTTAAAAGTATATAAAATAAGAAAAGCCCATATTAAAAAGCTAAATAAAGTAGCAGCTAATATATTTTCGGCTTTGTTTGAAAAAGGCAAGATAAAGCTTAACGTAATTGTAAATAGTGAACTAATAATGTAGCCACCAACTGCACCTATGAAAAGTCTTAGTACATTCATTTAAATCCATTTTAGAATAAATTATTAATTTTAAAAGTCGCAATACTATCACAAAGATACTTAAATATGAACTTCTTATAAAGTAAAAATAAATTATAATTATATAAATAAAAAAAGAGAAAATATGAAAAGAAGTCTATTTTTAATACTTATATGTAGTTCTTTATGGAGTTTTGATACACAAGAATTATATAAACAAGCACAAACATTAGAAAAAAATGGCAATTATAAAGAAGCAATGTTTATTTACAAACAAATTGCTAAAAGTAATATGGATATAAAGGTACAAAAAGAAGATGATTTGGAAATTGTAAAAGAAAATTTGCAAGTTAAAAATGAAGTAGCAGAAAATATAAAAGCAGATGAAGAAAAAAAATCAATTAGTGAAATACTTTCTTCTTCATTTGATATATATGCATATAAAGAGAATTATTTTTTACCTATTTCATATGATTTAAAAAAAAGAGTAAATAGAGAGCAAAGTGAAGCAAAGTTTCAAATAAGTATAAAAAAGCCAATTTTAGAAAATGTATTTGGATTTGGTGAAAGTATTAATATTGGATATACTCAAACCTCTTGGTGGCAAATATATAAAGACTCAGCACCTTTTAGAGAAACAAACTATCAGCCTGAAGTTTTTGTAACAGTGCCATATACAAATGCACATAATAGTATGATAAAAGAGTTTAAAGCAGGATTATTACACGAGTCTAATGGTCAAGGTGGAGAAAATTCAAGATCTTGGAATAGAGTATATTTAGAGGCTTATTTAGAAAGTGGTAATTTACTTATTATTCCTAGAGTTTGGCATAGGTTTAAAGAGAGGTCTGAAAATGACAACAATCCCCAAACAAGTAAATTTTATGGTTATGGAGATTTAACTTTGGTTTATCCATATTCAAACAATATTTTTAAACTGCAAGTTAGAAATAATTTAAGACTTAATAGAGACAATAAAGGTTTCGCACAGTTTGATTGGTCTTTTCCTTTCTTTGGATTAAAAAATACTTATGGATATTTGCAACTATCAAGTGGATATGGAGATAGTTTGATTGATTATGATAAAGAAGTAAATAGAGTTAGTTTTGGTATATCTTTGTCTAGGTAAAGTTGTATCAAACTAAAATATAAAAATATTTATACTTTTTTACTAATTTGGATGTTTCTAACATTTAACTTATAGCAAAGTTTAATACCATAAAGATAGATTATCCATGAAACATAAATCCATAAAAAGAAAAAAAGAAGTGTAGAAAGTGAGCCATAAATAGTTGTATAGGTTTTATTATATACAACATAATAAACAAATAAATTTTTTGTAACTGCAAGAGCAATAAGTGTAAGAAAAGAAGAAATAGCTGCAGCATGTATACTTATTTTCCTATTTACTGTATATTTAAATAAAAAGAAGAATACAAACCAAGTATAAAAAGTTCTTACAACTATTTCAAAAACAATATTATCAAACAATGTCAAAGTTAGAATATATATGGCAAAAAATATAGGTAAAATTATAACCATACCTAAATAGAAGAAGAACGAAACATATATTGATTTTCTTTTAGCATGATGAATTTTGTTTACTACATATTCATAATCTTTAAAAAACATTGTAAAAA
>CAYJFN010000171.1:1796-3889 GCA_964369325.1 uncultured Arcobacteraceae bacterium | reverse complement strand
GCTATACCAAAAATTATACCAATAATTCCTCCTAAAGTTGAAAGAACTATTGCTTCTACTAAAAACTGCATCATTACTTCTTTTTCCATTGCACCTATTGCAAGTCTTGTTCCTATTTCTCTAGTTCTTTCAGTTACTGATACAAGCATTATATTCATAATCCCAATTCCACCAACAAGTAAAGAAATCCCAGCAATTGCACCAAGTAAAACAGTAAGTGTTTGAGTTGTTGAAGTCATAGCACTTAACATTTCTGCCATATCTCTTACATGAAAGTTATCATCTTCATCTACTTTTATATTTCTAATATCACGCATAAGATTTTCTATATCTTCTTTTGCTTGAGATATATTTTTGCTGTCATTTATTGAAATAAGAACAGAATTGATATTGTCATTTCCTTTTATTTTTCTTTGAAACATTGTTAAAGGTGCTATGATAGTATCATCTTGATCACTTCCAAAAGAAGAAGCCCCTTTAGTTTCAAGAAGACCTATGACATTGCAAGAAAAGTTCTTCAATCTTATATTTGCACCAATTGGATTTTCATCTTCAAAAAGTTCATTCTTTACAGTTTGTCCGATTATACAAACAGAAGTACCACTTGCTAGTTCATTTTCATCAAAAAATCTACCATCTTCTAAAGCCCAATTTTTAATAGTAAAATAATCATTACTAGTACCAACTACACTAATACTTCTACTTTTATTTGAGTAAATTGTATTTATTTTAGAACTATCACCGACTGCAACTGCTGCAACATTGTTTATGGCTCTTAGTGCATCAATATCTTGTTCATCAAAATATTTTGCAGTATTGTCTTCTTTAGGACCACCTTTTTTTTGTTGACCAACCATTAGTATAAGCATATTAGTGCCTAGTTTTTCAATACCTGCTTTTACACTTGAAGTTGTTCCATCTCCAACTGCTATCATCCCAATAACAGATGCAACTCCAATAATGATTCCTAGTGTGGTCAAAACTGACCGCATAATATTTCTTTTGATTTCTTTTATTGCTATTAAAAAGGCATTTACTAACATTATTTATATCCTTTTTTCAAACTATCTTCTATATGTCCATCTCTAAAAAAGATAGTCCTAGAAGCATATGCTGCTACTTCTTCTTCGTGTGTTACCATAGCAATAGTAATACCAGAGTCCTCATTGAGACTTTTTAATAATTCCATAATTTCTATAGTTTTCATACTATCTAAATTTCCTGTTGGTTCATCTGCAAGAAGTATCAAAGGGTTTGTTACAATAGCTCTTGCAATCGCCACTCTTTGCTGTTGCCCTCCTGAAAGCTGTGAAGGAGCATTGTTAACAACACTTTCAAGTCCAACTTTTTTTAGTGCTTCATAAGCCATAAGCTTTCTTTGTTTTGCTGGAATTTTTCTATAAATTAGAGGTAATTCCACATTTTCCAAAGCAGAAGTTCTTCCTAAAAGATTGAAACTTTGGAAAACAAACCCTATATAGTTTCGCCTAATTAGGGCTAGTTGGTCTCTATTTAAATCGTTTACACTAATATCATTAAATAAATAAGTCCCACTGGTTGGTTGATCTAAGCAACCAATCATATTCATGGCAGTTGATTTTCCACTACCACTTGCCCCCATAATTGCTACAAACTCACCCTCTTTGATTTGTAAATCAACACCATTTAGGGCATGAGTTAAAGTCTCGTCTTTTCCATAAGTTTTGACAATATTTTTAAACTCTATTACAGTTTTTGTTTCACTCATTTTCACTACTTTGAGAGATGATTATTTTACTATTTTCATTTAGCATTTTTGACTCAACCGCTGTGTTTTGATTATCACCAACTAAGACTTTCACCATAGCTCTTTTTGGTTTTCCATCTTCTAAAATCCACACCATTTTCATGCTATTATCTCTTTGTTTACCATCAAGTGATTTAGTCTCTGCTCCTTTTCTTGGAGGCTTACCTCCAGATAGTGCTTTTTGCATTCCTGAAGGTGCGTTTTGTGCATTTGGTCTTTGCTCCATACCCATACCTTCAATTCCTTTTGGCTTGTATCTTAAAGCAGCATTTGGAATAAGAAGTTTGTTTGTTACTTCTTTTGTATA
>CAYJFN010000171.1:0-1696 GCA_964369325.1 uncultured Arcobacteraceae bacterium | reverse complement strand
GTTGCATCATAAGCTGCAAGTGCAGCTTCATAAGAAAACATAGCATCATCTACATCATTAATAGATGGATATTTGCCGTTTGAATCTTTATACATCTTTGCAATTCTGTCATAAGTAGCTTTTTTGTTTTTTACGTTTACTTCGCTCTCTTTTAGGTTAGCTTTAGAGGTTGCTAAAGAGGCTTTTGAGCTATCAACCATAGTTTGAAGTTTTACAGTATCAAGTTTTGCTAAAACTTGGTCTTCTTTTACAACATCATTAAAATCAACATAAATTTCTTCAATTGTTCCAGATACTTCAATACCAATATCAACACTATTTGTTGGTTCTAAATTTCCTGTTGCTAAAACTGTAACTTGTAAATCACCTTTTGTTACATCTTTTGTGTTGAAAACTATATTGTCTTTTTTGTTTTGTTTGCTATATACAAAGTAGTAGTAAGATGCTCCTGCAATAACTGCTAGTAGTAAAATTATTAGTATAAATTTTTTGCTACCACCACTTTTGTGAGCGTTTAATTGAGCTTGTAAATCGTTTTGCATTATATTTCCTTTTTGATTTTAAAGTATAAAGTTGCATACTCTTGTTGTATGTTAATATTGTTTATTTCTAAATCATATTCATTGATCTTCTTTGTATTTTCAAGAAGTTCTAAATCATAATCAGAGGTCATTCCACTTGAGTTTGAAACCTCATTAATTTCAATTAACTCACTATATAGCTCAATATTTTGAGCAATAATTTCATTTTGACTTTTATATGAATCTATTTGAGTAATAGCTTGGTCAAAAATATTTCTATAGTCATCTTTTGATTGTTGCAATTCTAATTTTTGCTTAATAATATCAAGTCTTGAAAGTTCTAAAGTAGAGTCTTTATTAATATCATACAGAGGCATAGAAAATCTCAAACCTACAGAACCACTAGGAGAATCACTGTTTGTGTGTTCATTTAAGTTCTCATTGTTAGAATAACCCAAATCTCCACTTAAACTTATTTTTGGTAAATAGTTTGTTTTTGTTTGTTCATAAGATGTATGTGCTAGTTTTACTAGCGAGTTTTCATATAGTAAATCAATATTTTTTTCAAGATAATCATCTTTATTTACAGTTGAAAAATCTATTAAATGAATTTGCTCATACTTTAAATCAGTGTTTTTTGATAGCTCAAAAAGTAGGTCTTTTAAAGTATTCTTTAAAGCAATACTTTGTTGAAAGGTCTCATTTTTTGCCATTATTGCATTGTTTAAATCAATAATATCACTATGACCATTTTCATACTCTATTTTTCTTAAAGCTAGTTCTATCTCTTTGTTTTGCAAAGTGTATTTGTTTTGCTCTATTTGTGCTTTTGTTTTTTTGATTTGAAGTAGTGTTTCATAAATATTTTGCAAAATTTGCTTTGTATCATTCTCCCAATTTATCAAATCAGAATTTAACTTATCTTGTGCATACTGAATTGTTAAATCAATTCCTCCAGACTCAAAAATACTTTGAGAAAATCCTATTGATACACTTTGAGAAAAATTGTTTTTTTCTGTATCAAATTCATGACTTCTATTGATATTTGCACTTAAATCAATAGGTGAAATCCAACTGTTTTTAGAGTTCTTATAATTTTGTCTGATAATCTCTTTTTCTGCATTTTTTAGCTCTTGTTGAGTTTTATTAAGAATTTCTAACTCATTTGAAAATGC
>CAYJFN010000170.1:0-3898 GCA_964369325.1 uncultured Arcobacteraceae bacterium | reverse complement strand
AAACTTTGTAAAGTAAAATAATGGTAAAATCAGTAAAAAAAGAGGGTGTGTTAAATGTTTGAATTAATAAAAAACAGCTCTACTAGGATTATAACTGCATTATTATTATTTGCAGTTTTTATTTTAGTAAGTTATATAGATGATTTATTTATTACATGGCTTTATTTGGGTGCATTTTTAGCATTTGCAGTTTATGAAGCTATGAGACTTTTTAGAGTTGATGAGCCAATTGTCTATCAGTTTTCTGCTATAACTTGGATTTTGGCATATTTTTATGAAGATGCAAGTGATTTGATATTTTTAGTTTTTGTTATTGTGGCTTCTGTTCTTGCATACAAAAAAACTTTTAACAAAAGAGTTATGTTGCCACTTTTATATCCACTTGCTTCATTTTTATATATCTTATCTTTGTATAAAAATTTTGGAATTGAATCACTTTGGTGGATTATATTTGTAGTAGCAAGTGCTGATATAGGAGCATATTATGTTGGAAGTTATTGTGGTAAAACAAAATTTTGTGCAACAAGTCCAAATAAAACTATAGAAGGACTAATTGGAGGAGTTGTTTTAGCTGCAATTTTAGGACCACTTTTTGCAATAGATGAGGTTACTTATTTTGAAGCATTGATTATCTCATTAGTAGTTGCATTAGCATCTGTTTTTGGAGATTTATTTGAAAGCTACCTAAAAAGAGAAGCAGATGTAAAAGATAGTGGAAGTATTTTACCAGGTCATGGTGGAATACTAGACAGACTTGATGGATTTTTATTTGCAGGTGTTGTAATGCTTGTTTTATTAAAGGCATTTACTTGATAATATTAGGAAGTACAGGTTCTATTGGTCAAAATACTATTGAAGTTGCTAAAAAGTTTGATTTAGATGTGGAAGTTTTAGTAGCTGGAACAAATATACAAAAATTAAATGAACAAATTAAAGAAGTAAATCCAAAAAGAGTAGTTATTGCAAACAAAGAGGATATTCATAAAGTAAATCACACAAATGTAAGCTTTGGAGAAGATGCAATTTGTGATGCTATTGCAGATTCAACTTCACATACAGTTGTAAATGCACTTGTGGGATTTTTGGGATTAAAACCTACTTTAAAAGCAATAGAGTGTGGAAAAAAACTCTCCCTTGCAAACAAAGAATCTTTAGTTGTTGCAGGGGAATTTATAGATCAATCAAATCTTATGCCAATAGATAGTGAGCATTTTGGATTGTGGTATTTGTTTCAAAATAGACCAATTGACTCTATGGTCATTACTGCAAGTGGTGGGTCATTTAGAGATTATGATTTACAAAAACTAAAAACTGTTACAGTAAAAGAGGCTTTAAACCATCCAAATTGGTCAATGGGAAATAAAATCACAATAGATAGTGCAACTATGACAAACAAACTTTTTGAACTACTTGAAGCTAAATGGTTGTTTAATACAACAAAATTAGATGCAATAATAGAGACAAAATCACTAATTCACGCACTTATAAACTATAAAGATGGAAGTACAACAGCTCATATTGCAAACGCTTGTATGCAACTTCCTATTTCTTATGCTATAAAAAAAGAGATTGATAAACAGATTTTGAAACCTGTTGATTTAATAGAAGTTGGAACTTTGGAGTTTAAAAAAATTCAAAAAGAGCGTTATGCTATTTGGGAAATAAAAGATTTTATTTTACAAAATCCTCATTTAGGAGTTGTACTAAATGCAGCAAATGAAGTCGCGGTTGGAAAGTTTTTAAGTGGAAAAATATCATTTTTAGATATTGCAAAAATTAGTTTAAATGCTATTGAAAAATTCTCACATGTAAAAGCAAAAGATATTGAAGATATTTTTTTAATAGATAAAGAAGTAAGAGGTTATTGTGAATCTTGATTTATTAATACCTTTTGGGATTTTAATATCTTTAGTAGTTTACTTAATTTACACAAGAACAAAGTTTGAAAAAGAGATGCTAAGCTTGTATGAAGGTAAATTTAATGAATGGAAAAAACACTATTCAAAAGAGGAGAAACCAGCTTATAAAGAGTTGGTTGGACTAATCTTTGAAGAAAATGGTAAAATTAGTGTTGAGTTACATAAAGTTGATTCAAAACAAAAAATTCTTCAAGGAAAGTTTGAAATAAAGGAGTAAAAATGAGAGTTTTAATAATTACTGTACTCATTTTTTCTTTCTCTTTTTCTCAAGAATTAATAAGAGATTCTAAAAATCAAGTTGTCAAAGACAATCAAAACTCTCTTATGTGGGTTGATGATGAAAGTGTGATTAAAAATTTAATGTCTCATAAAGAGGCACTTTCTTATTGTGAAGCTTTACAGTATGCAGGATATGCAAACTGGAGAGTTCCCTCTATTGAAGAATATGAGTTAATAGTAGATAAAAAAAATACAAAAAATTATATAAACAAAGCTTTTAAGTACAATGACAAATATGGCTATTGGGCAAGTAAAGCTCACTTTAGAACACTTTGGTTTTATGCTGATTATATGAACTTTATAAGTGGCACAAAATATTTTGACAATAGAAAAGTAAACAAATATGTACGATGTGTACGAGATATGAAATAATAGGAATAATATGACAAAAAAAGTTTTAATACTACATGGTTGGGGTGGAAGTGATAGTGAGCACTGGCAAGCACATTTAGCAAAAGATTTACTTAAAGAAGGATATGAAGTATCATTTCCTACTTTGCCAAACAAAGATTTCCCAATGCTTCAAGAGTGGAAAGAGTTTATTAAAAAAGAGTTAGAGGAGTTTAAACCAAATATTGTAGTATGTCACTCTTTGGCAAATATTACTTGGTTTCATTTAGTTGATGAACTAGATATACAACTAGATAAGCTTATGCTAGTGGCTCCTGTTAGACAAGAGTGTTATGAAATAGAGCAAGTTAAGACATTTTTCCCATATCCAATACCAAAAGATTTAAAAAGCATTGAAGCAATTATGGCAGCATCTACAAACGATCCTTATTTAACTATAGAAGAGGCAATTAACTTACAAAAAGAGTTAAATATTGGCATGAAAATATTAGAAAATGCAGGGCATATAAATACCCAATCAGGTTTTGGAAAACTTGACTGTGCTTTAGATTGGATAAAAAGAGAAGCTGAGTGTAGGGAGCAACAAAATTGATTTTAAGTATTGAGTCAAGTTGCGATGATAGCTCAATTGCTATTACAAAAATAGATACTTTAGAACTAGTTTATCACAAAAAAATTTCACAAGAACTACAACATAGTGTTTATGGTGGAGTGGTACCTGAATTAGCTGCAAGACTTCATGTAGAAGCCTTGCCTAAAATACTTGAAGAGTGTAAAGAGTATTTCTCAAGTTTAAAAGCTGTTGCCGTTACGAATGCCCCAGGACTTTCAGTTACTCTAACAGAAGGTGTAACTATGGCAAAAGCTTTAAGTATAGCTTTAGATATTCCAATAATTGCAGTAAATCATCTAAAAGGGCACATATACTCACTGTTTATAGAAAAAGAGGCAAACATTCCTTTAAGTGTTTTACTGGTTTCTGGTGGACATACACAATATATAGAAGTAGAAAATTTAAATAGTATGAGTGTAGTAGCAAAGACTATTGATGATAGCTTTGGTGAAAGTTTTGATAAAGTTTCTAAAATGCTAGGCTTAGGTTATCCAGGTGGACCAATAGTTGAAAAATATGCTTTAGCTGGCGATGAAAACAAATATGCTTTTCCTATACCGCTTAGTCAAAGTTCACAACTAGCATTTTCATATTCAGGACTTAAAAATGCAGTGCGAATGGCTATTGAAAAAGAGGAAATTTTAAATGATGAGGTTATGCAAAATATTTGTGCCTCTTTTCAAAAAGCTGCAGTTGCACATATTATGCAAAAGATGAAAAAACTTTTTAAACTAAA
>CAYJFN010000169.1:0-3966 GCA_964369325.1 uncultured Arcobacteraceae bacterium | reverse complement strand
CCTCTTAAAATAATGTCATTTGCAATACCACTTCTTTTTACTATAGAAATAGAAGGTACATTTTTTACAAGTGCTTCAGCTAAATCAGCACTTCTTAGTTGCTCTCCACTTACATCTTTTACTATTTTTGTATCAATTCTTCCTTCTACTTCAATAGAATCCATTTTAATAGTTTCATTTGCATATAAAATAGATGCACAAAAAAAAGATAGATAAATTCCCCTTTTCATTTCGTCTCCTTAAAACTTTTAAAGAATTATTCTAAGAAATTGTTAAATTTGTGTTAATTTTTTTGTTTTGAATTTAACATATGCTATAATTTTTTTATGAATTTAAAAAAAGAGAAGATGTGAGAAAAATCACTTTAGAAGTAAATGACAAAAACTTTTCAGAAGTCTTGTTGATTTTGAAAAGTTTAAAAAATGGTATGATTACTAAAATTGAAACTGATAGTAAGTTAAATAAAGTTCCAACATCTACAAATACAGTAAATCATAGCAGATACTTATCTCCAGAACAGTTTAAACAAAAACTATATAAAGACAACAAATCATGAAAATAACTATTATAAATACAGGTGGCACTTTTAATAAAGTTTATAATACTTTGAATGGAAATTTAGATATTCCAGCACATCATAAATCTTTAGAAAAAATTCTGAAAAACTGTTTTAATGTAGATTTTGAAGTTATAAACATTCTTGCAAAAGATAGTTTAGATTTAAATGACAATGATAGACAAACAATTGTTGATACAATAAACAGTTGTGTAAATGAAAATATCATTATTATTCATGGAACAGATACTATGAGTATTAGTGCAGAGTTTATTGATGATAGAGTGTATGATAAAAAGATTATACTAACAGGTGCAATGGTTCCAATGACTATAGATGAAGTTGAAGCAACTATGAACTTCTCTACTGCTCTTGGTTTTTTAAATGCAAATATACAAAACGGTGTTTATATAGCAATGCACGCAAGTGTCTCATCATACAAAAACATCTACAAAGATACCAAACAAGGAAAATTTTTATGCAAATAGTTTTAGGTTTTATCGTAATATTTATTTTACTGATTTTTATAATTTATAAAATCAATAAAAAGTTTGAAGCAAGAGAGCTTTTTATTTTATCGGCAATTATAGCTGCTATTATATCTGCTTATTTAGTATATAATGAATGTGAAGAAAATCGCTTACCAAATCTTTTTAAGCAGAAATATTTTGAAACAAAAAATATAGAAATTCAAAAACTCTCGTATAAAGAGCTAAATAATTTAGATATAAGTTCTAAGTCAAAATTTGTTTACGATTTTGACTACATTATTCAAAAAGATGAGAAAATTTTTTTATGTAGTGTTAAAAATGTAGAGATAAGCAAAATTGATGATGAATACGTATTCCCATCATTTTACAATATGCAAGAAGAGTGTGTAGAACAATAAATTGTTCTACACAGGCTTAAAAGATTTGTTTGTTTTACAAACTTCTGGAAAAAGGCAGTTTTTGCAATCAGGGCTTATAGCCTTGCAAGTATATCTTCCAAATAAAACCATTGCTTGATGAAAAATATGTAAATCACCTTTTAGCTTTTTAACTAAATCAGCTTCCGTTTGTTCTACCGTTTTACCATCGCTTAGCCCTAATCTATGAGAAACTCTAAAAACATGAGTATCTACAGCCATCAAGTTTGCACCCTCAGCTTCTATCATAAAAACATTCGCAGTTTTGTTCCCTACACCTGCAAGGCTGATAAGCTTTTTTGTATCATGAGGTATTTCTCCATCATGCAACTCTACTACACTTTTTGCCATTTTGATGATATTTTGTGACTTGTTATTAAAAAATGAACAACTCTTAAGTAACTCTTTTACATCTTCAAGTTTCGCATTTGCCAAATCTTGTGCAGTTGGGTACTTTTCAAATAAAGCTGGAGTTATTATATTTACTCTTTTATCTGTGCATTGAGCAGAAAGTATTATTGCAATTAGTAGCTCAAAATCATTTGTATATTGTAACTCTGTTACAGCTCCACTATACTTTTTAATAAATGCCTCTTTTATTGTTTCAATATCTTTTTTTGTTGCTTTTTTCATAGATTTATTTACCTTTAATAAAAGTTAGTATTATATTTAAATATTTGTTATGTAACTGTTAACTTTCTTCCTCTATCTCACTAAAAGGCAGTTCCAAAGCCTTGATATTTCCTATACTATTTCCTGCTATTCCTTTAATACTTCCATACATTCCAATAGTATTGTCAAGCACTTTTTCTATTTGTTTCTCTCTTTGTTTCCAAATTCTTTGCATTGAGCGTTTTTCACTATCTAGGTCACTTTGCATTTGAGTAAAGCCTTCAACTATAGCTTCAACTTGCATTTTAAACTCATTACTTGTAAGGTAGCCATATAGTAATCCCATCTTGTCTGCTTTGTTTTCTTGCGATTTTTTAGCTAAATTTATTCTTATGATGCTTTCTCTTAAAACTGAAGATAAGCCTTTAAACTCTTCAAAAGTACAAATCCAAACATCATCTACTAAACCCATTCTTTCTAATTCTTTTGGTAAAACTTCACTTACAAGCACCCCAATATCTGCACCTTTTACTCTCATATCTGCCTTAAATTTTTCTATCCAAGACTTTTGGAAATCTTTTGTTCTTTTGCTTTCGTAGTAGATTTTCCCACAATTAGGTAGTTCTCTTGTGTTTACTATTTGAATACAATCTCCACCACGTGCTCCTTTTTTAATCTCTTCAATAGTGTCAAATGGATATTTGTTTTGTAAGTACTCTTCAATAGCAAGTTCTTGAACCTCACCTTGCAGTTGTTGTGAGCCTAGTTCTGCTTTTCTTTGTGCCTCTTGAAGTTGTTTTTTTAGTTGCTCTACAATTGCATCTTTTTCTTTAAATTTTAGCTCATTTTGTTCATCAATTGTTTTTTGGATTTTCTCTTTTTCTATAAGAAGTTGTTTGTTTAGTTCTATTTGTGCGTCTGCTTTTGCTTTTGATTCTATTTCGCTATTTTTTCTTTTTAGCATCTCTACTTCTACTTTTGTAGCATTTAGATCTTTTACTTGATTTGATTTTTCATCAAGCTCTTTTTTAAGTAGCTCCATAGATTGACTTTGCTCTTGTAGTATCTCTTTTTTTAGTTGCTCTTGTAGTTTTTGTTTTTCTTGTTTTAAAAGCTCTTTTGTAGCTTTTTGTAGTTCTTCATCAAACTTTTCTCTTTGCTCTTTAAACTGCTCTTCTTTTTGCTTAAAGTTGTCAATAGCAGTTTTGTATTCAACTCTTTTTTTTGCCATCTCTTCTTCAAACTTCTTTTTGTCTTGAAGATTTTTTTGTTTAAACTCATCTTCTAGTTGGTGATAAAGTATTTCGTTTACATCTATTGTTTCACCACAGTTTGGGCATTTGATACTTGCTTCTTTTGACATAATAACTTCCTTTTAAATAGGTTTAATTTATGAAGCAAATTTTATCAAAAAAAACAAAAAGTAAAGAATTTTATTGCAAATTGAAATGTTTTAATTACAACTTTTTAATCTTCTCTATTTCATCTCGCAATCTAATAGCTTCTTCAAAGTTTAAGTCTTTTGCAGCTTTACCCATGGCTTTATTAAGCTCTGCTAACATCTTTTTTCTTTCACTTGCTGGCATTTTATTTAGTTTGTCTAGTTTGTTTGCAACACCATCATACTCTTCTAGTTTTAAGTTTTCATCTAGTTTTCTAATAGTACTTTTTGGAGTAATATTGTGCTTTTTATTATGCTCTTCTTGGATTTGTCTTCTTTTGTTTGTAACATCTATTGCATACTGCATTGAATCTGTATTTTTTTGTGCATATAAAATTACTCTTCCGTTTTGGTTTCTTGCAGCTCTTCCTATGGTTTGAATAAGTGAAGTTCTACTTCTTAAAAAGCCTTCTTTGTCTGCATCTAAAATAGCCACAAGAGAAGTTTCTG
>CAYJFN010000168.1:0-3989 GCA_964369325.1 uncultured Arcobacteraceae bacterium | reverse complement strand
TTTTTGCTTTTTTTAGATATGTCATCATAATAATTCCATCATTAATAACAACTCCTGCAAGCCCTAGCATTCCAAGAAGTGAGGGCATTGTAATACTCAAGCCCATTAAGTCATGCCCTAAAAAAACTCCTAAAGTTGAAAAAGGAATAACACTCATTAAAATAAGAGTTTCACTAAATGAATTAAACAAATAAAGCATTGAAATAGCAATAAGTAAAATAGCAAGTGCAGTTGCTAGTAACATGTCATTTCTTAGTTCAGCCGTTTTTTCAAATTCCCCTTTTAATATTACTTTTACACCATCTTCTTCTAATTGTTCAAGTGTAGGTTTTAGTTTATCTAATGCTTCATTTGAAGTTATAATATCTGCATCTACATTCGCATAAACATAAAAGTTTTTGACACCTTCATCTTTTACAATTTTTTCAAAGGCTTGAATAGTGTTTAATTCAACTACTTCTTCTAAAGCAACAAAAGTTCCATCTTCAAGTGGAATGAGAGTTTTTTTAAGATTTTCAAAACTATCTTTTGTTTTTGATTCTATTTTTATATCCATCATCTCTTCTTCGTCAAAAGAGACAGCTTTTTTCTTTAGTAAGTATAAGTTAGAAAGATAGTTTCCAATAGATTGTTCAGTTAATCCTAAAGTTGCACCATATGAATTTACTTTAATTTTTATTTCATCAATTCCAAATTTTAGTGAATTTGATGATGACTTAACACCTTTTATTTTATCTATTTCATCTTGTAATAGTTTTACAGATTTAATAGCTTTTTGATTATCAGCAGTTACAAGACCAATTTGAATGTCTACTTTTACTGGACCTGGTCTAGTTTCTATTACAGCAATTTCTTCTAACCCAAATTTTTCTTTATAGTTTTGTTGTGCTAAAAATTCTTTTAATTTTTTCGCAATTACAATTGAGCTTATCTCTCTTGTTCTACCTTCTTCTTCATAGTAAAAGCTTAAATAAGGAGTTATATATTTATCTACAAAGTTATCTGCTTTTTGTTTTTCTAGCTCCATAGTAATGAACATAGAATAAGGAAAGCTTTCACTAGTAAAATCTAAAGATCTTCTCCACCCTGCGATAGAATCAATACTAAAAATGCCAAGTTCTTCTTTGAGCTTCAACAAGTCTTGTTCTACACTTTTTACTATTTTAAATGACTCTTCAAGTGATGTATTTTGATTTGCTTTTAGAGTTATTTGAACAAAACTTGCATCAAATTTTGGAAACATTGAAAATCTTGATTTATCAATAAAATAAAAAGTTAATAATGGCACAAGAATAATAAATGTAATAATAAAACTTTTTTTCCAATGTATACAAAATTTTATAATTTTATTATAAAAAGCGTTTGGTTTTTCCCATGAAGTTACTTTTGAGCCAGTTTTAAGTGTATGAGCTGCATGAATTGGTAAAAATATAAATGATTCAACTAAAGAAGCTACAACTAAAGCACTTAGTGCAATTGGTACAAGCATCATCATTTGCCCCATTGTTCCACTAATCATTAAAATTGGTAAAAATGAAAACAGTGTTGTTAAAGATGCAATAGTTACGGGCTTAACCATCTCACTAGCACCTTTAAAAGCTGCCTCTTTTGGAGTATATCCCTCTTCTAAATATTGTTGAATATTTTCACTTACAACAATAGCATCATCAACAACTATTCCAAGAGCAATTAAAACTCCAACAAGCGACATCATATTTATTGAATACCCAGATAAGTATAAGTAAGCCGCCCCCATTACAAATGAAGTTGGTATTCCAATAGCAATAATAATAGACATTCGTAAATTTATCAGAACAGTTACTAAAATAGTAATTAGAATAATTCCAAGCAAGATATTTGACATAACAACACCAAGTCTATCTTTTATTCTTGAACTATCATCATCAACAACTAAAATACCAATATCTGGCTTTTTTTCAAGAAATTTTGGAATTAGTTTTTTAACATCTTCGGCCATTGTTATACCATTTGCAGTTCCTAATTGTTCTATTGTTAAAGAAATAGCAGTTTGCCCATTTGAAGAGTATAAAGTTGACGTTTCTTCATATTTTTTAGAGATTCTTGCAATATCTTTTACATATATTGTTTTACCATCAATTCTAATTAAAGTATTTTCAAACTCTTGAGCTGTTTTTGCACCATTGTGAGTTGAAATATAAAAGTGCTGCTTTGGATCTTCAATTTTTCCAATTGGAAAAATATATGATAATTCAGAAATAATATTAAAAACAGAATTTTTACTAAGCCCTAGTGCTTCTATTTTTCTTTCATCTAATATAACTTCAAAAAACTTATCACTATCGCCATAAATAGAAACATCACTTACACCTTCTATGTTAAACAAGGCACTTTTTAAATCTTCTGCATATGGATTTAATTCATCTAAAGTTAATTTATCTGAAGTAATAACAAGTTCAATTAAAGACCTACTTCTATCAAGAGCTTTAACAGTTGGTTCATCCATATCAGATGGAAGATTTGGGACAACTAGTGTTATTGAATCTTTTATTTCATCTGCTTCTTTATATTTATCACTTCCTTCAATTAACTCTAAAGAAATAGTAAATCTACCAGGACTAATTGTTGTTGTCATTGTTTCTATAGAATCGTTATTTTTTATATTATCTTCAATTTCTGCAACAGCCATTTTATCAAGTATATCAACACTAGCTCCAGAGTAAGAACCTGAAATTGATATTCTATCTAAATCAAAAATTGGCATTACTTCTTTTGGTGTTTTTATATAAGACCAAACCCCAACTGCGAAAATTAAAACAAAAAGTGTGTAATTAATTCTTGAATGGTCTATAAAAAATTTTAACATTCTATCAAACATATAGTCTCTTCCCTAAATTTTCCTTGATTTTACTATATTAATATTAACGGTTTATTAATTACTTTGTCTGAGATTTATTTTATAAGTGTTAAAATTTGACTTTCATTTATAATTGTTGTGTCGTATTTAACAATAAGTAAATTTTCACTTTCATTTATGTACCACTCACTAATACCATTTTGGTTACTCAATCTTTTACAATTTTGTTTATCAATATTTTCCAGACTTACATAGTAAACTTGTTTTTTCATAGGATTTGGCATAAAAACTATTAAAGCAATCCATAAAAGGCAAACTATAACAATGGTTATCACAATATTGTTAAGCGAAACATTTTCAAAGAAAATTCCCCCTAAAACACCACCTAAAAAAGTTCCAAAATAACCAAAAGAGTTAAATATTCCTAAAACCATTCCTCTTTGGTGAACTTTTGCAAATTTTGTTGCAAGTGATTGCATGATTGGTTCGTGCATATTAAAACCAATAAAAAATACAACAACACCAGTTATAAAGAAAACATCATTTGAAGTTGTACCAATTATATAATATGATAGTGCAAAAAATATAATTCCTGCTATAAGAATTTCTTTATATTTTCCTTTTTTTTCTGCTAAGATCACTGAAGGAGCCATTGCAAATATTCCAAAAATCATAGCAGGAATATAGACTTTATAAAGATCTTTCATCTCCCATTCAAAACTATTTATCAAAACCATTGGAATAATCATAAAAGCAAATGTCATAAGACCTTTTTGTAAAAAGTTTGTTATATTCATTCTAATTAAATTCAGATCTTTGATTACTGGCAAAAAGTTTAAAGCATCATCATAAGCATGAATTACTTTTGGTGGATTTGGAACTTTTTTAACTATTAAAAATATAGAAAAAAGTGCAAGAGCCATAGTAATATAAAACAAAATATTTACACTAAAAAAAGATGAAATAATAGGACCAAGTAACATAGCGAAGGCAAAACTAAAGGCAATTGACCCACCCATTATTGCCATTGCTTTTGGTCTTTGCTCTTCTTTTACAAGGTCACTTATCATTTCAGTTACAACAGCACCAATTGCACCATCTCCTTGAAGCAATCTTCCAAAAAGTAAAGTTATAACATCTGTTGAAATAGCAC
>CAYJFN010000167.1:0-4030 GCA_964369325.1 uncultured Arcobacteraceae bacterium | reverse complement strand
ATTTCTATTTTAGTAGGAACAACTCAAGCAATTGAGCCAGTTTACAAAAGAAAATGGTTTGAAGAGAATTTAAGTGGGCTTATTCCTGTGGTTGTGCCAAACCTTAGTCCAAATACTTGGGAATATTATACTCCTGCGTATGAAGTTGAACAATTAGATATTATAAAAGCTGCAGCAGTGCGACAAAAGTGGTTAGATCAAGGACAAAGTACAAATATTTTTATGAGTTTAGATAAAGCAAGTGGTAAATATTTACATGAAATATATACCTTAGCATGGAAACTAGGACTAAAATCAACATATTATTTAAGAAGCCAATCACCAGAAGCTGCTTCAAATATTGAAGATAGAAGTATGGAATGTAGTGGTTGTCAATAAAAAGGAGTCAAAGATGGATACAATAAATAGAAAAACGATATATAACCCAAACTCAAAAGAGAGTTTAAATGATAGAAGAATTTTTGGTGGAGATAGTGATGGTATGATTAACTTCACTAGAATGAAATACCAATGGGCATTGAATCTTTGGGATACAATGGAAGCAAATACTTGGTTTCCACGAGAAGTCCAAATGACACAAGATGCAAAAGATTATAAATATTTAACACCTGCAGAGAAAAGAATGTATGACTTAGTTTTAAGTCAGCTTATTTTTATGGATTCACTACAAACGAACAATTTAATGGATAACATAAATCCATATATCACTGCACCTGAAATTAATGCATGTTTATCAAGACAATCATACGAAGAAGCAAACCACTCTAAAAGCTATGCTGTAATGGTTGAATCAATTTCAGATAATACAGATGAAATATATGATATGTGGAAAAATGACACAAAGCTAAGAGAGAAAAACACTTACATAGCAGAAGTTTATGAAAGCCTTGCAGGTGGAATTGATGATAAGAAAATTGTTTTAGCAATGTTTGCTAATCAAATCTTAGAAGGGTTATATTTTTATGCAGGATTTGCAGCAATGTATGCTCTTGGAAAATCAGGTAAAATGCTAGGTAGCTCACAAATGATTAGGTTTATTCAAAGAGATGAAGTAACACATCTACTAATGTTTCAAAATATGATTAATTCTGTTAGAAAAGAAAGACCTGAGCTTTTTACAGCTCAGCTAGAAGAAGAAGTAAGAGAAATGTTTAAAAAAGCAGTTGATTTAGAAGCTTCTTGGGGAGCTTATATTACACAAGGGCAAATCTTAGGATTCACAGATGCGATTATCAGACAATACATTGAATATCTAGCAGACCAAAGATTAGTAGCAGTTGGCTATAAACCAATGTATAATGTAAAACACCCAATTCCATGGGTAGATGGTTACTCAAGTTTCAATGATCAAAGAACAAATTTCTTTGAAGGAAATGTTGTAAACTACTCAAAAGGTTCAATTGATTTTGACGACTTCTAAAAGTCGTTAAAATTGATTTCCATAAATTATAATGCAAAAAAATAGCCCAAAAAGAGTAGATGCTTATCTTTCATCTCTTGGTTATTGCTCAAGAAAAGAAGCTAAAAAATTTCTAAAAATGTATGATGTTTGCATAAATAATGACAGAATATTAAACCCTTCAACAAAAGCATTTCATAACCAAATAACAATCAATGGTGAACCGCTTGATCCACAAACAATTACAATTATTATGAATAAACCTGCAGGAGTAATTTGCTCACACAATGATTCAGGTGTTTTGATTTATTCATTATTGCCCGAACGATGGCAAAAAAGAAATCCAAAACTCTCAACTGTAGGTAGACTTGATATGGATACAACAGGTGCAATAATAATTACAGATGATGGAGCGTTGAACAACAAACTGTGTTCTCCAAAAAGTAAAGCTACAAAAGTATATGAAGCAACTTTAGCTCAACCTTTAAGCGGAAATGAAAAAGAGATATTTGAAAGTGGAGAGCTGCTTTTAAACTCTGAAACAAAACCATTGTTACCAGCTAAACTTATAGTTATTTCTCCCACTGTTGTTCAACTAGAAATTTGTGAAGGAAGGTACCATCAAGTAAAAAGAATGTTTGCAGCTGTTGGAAACAAAGTTCTGAAACTCCATAGAATAAGTTTTGCTGGAATTAAAATTGATGATTTAGAAGAAAAAGAGTATAAAATTATTTCTGAAGAGAGTATAAGTAAAATTAAATAAATTAATTTTTTTGTGTTATTTGTGACCATTTTCAATTTTCGATTAATATTTTTTATTATATAATCTTTGGCAAAGTTATTTAAGTTTTAATTAAAGAAGAAATGATGAAGCTATCAAGTAAAATTATATTATTGTTATTGCTACTGATTTGTTTTATTGCAGGTTGTGTACACCTAAAAATAGATGAATTCATAAAAGAGTTTGCTCCAAATAGTTTAAAAGAAGAGCTTATAGTTACACCAAATATAATAGTTGCCCAAGATAAAGAAGAATCAATAGCTAAAAATAGTTTAGAAGAAGAGACTATCCTAGAACCCCTGCAAATAGAAGAGACAACTAAGATTGAAACTGAAAATAATTTAAATCAAATAGAACAAGATGTAAGTACAAAAAATGAAATATCTTTAGAGCAATCAATACAAAAAAAAGAACTGGCTGAAATAAATTTAGAAGAATCTTTAAATAATGACGTGCTTCCTGAGGAAGTAACGATTGAAGAAATAACAGAAACTAAGCCAAACATACAAGATAGTATAAACATAATTTTAAAAGATAATGCAATTATGTTTCAAAGAATGAGCTCAAAAGTAGCTCAAAATAGTCAAGAAACAATAGAAAAAATAGCTCATATTTTAAAAGACAATCCAAATATAAAAATTGAAATTGCAGGGCATACTGATGCTAAAGGAGATGATGCCTTTAATCAAACTATATCAGAACAAAGAGCTAACAGCGTAAAAGAGTTGCTTGTTAGCTTTGGAGTTGAAGATGATAGATTGAGTGCTAAAGGGTATGGTGAGACAAAGCCACTTGTACCAAATGATAAAGACGGATATTCGTTAATTAATAGAAGAGTAGAATTTAATATAGTAGAGGAATAAGTATGGTAGAAATTGCATCAAAAATGGTTTTTTGTTTAGTAATTGCTTCAGTAATTGGATTTTTTATAGGTTTACTTATTGGAAGAATAACAAAAGAAAAAAAATCTTCAGTCTATAGTAATCAAGATTTTAAAGCCCATGGAAATATTTATAACAGACCAATAATTTTAAGCAGACCTAGACCAACAGGGAAAGATGATTTAAAACAAATTGAAGGAATCGATGCAAAAATTGAGAACGATTTAAATCAATTAGGTATCTTTCATTTTGATCAAATTTCTAAATGGAATCAAAAAAATTGTAAATGGATAAGTGACTATTTTACATTGGAGAATAAAATTGAAGAAGAAAATTGGGTTGCTCAAGCAATTAAGTTAACGAATAAAAAATAAAACTAGCATATGGTAAAACTCTCCCAAGAGGAGAGTTTTATTCTTCTTTTCCAAAAATACCAAATATTTGTAATAATGAAATAAATAGGTTAAAAAAGTCTAAGTATAAAGCAATTGCTGCTTCAATTGGTGTGCTAAATCCACCTTTGATAATTTGCTGAGTATCATACAAAATAAATGCAGAAAAAAGTACTGCTCCAACCATTGCAATTATAAGTTGTAAAATTGGTGCTTGAATAAAAATATTAGAAATTGATCCTACTACTAATATAATTAGTGCAATAAATAGCATCTTACCCATACCAGAAAAATCTCTTTTAGTAGTTAATGCAAACATTGAGATTCCACCAAATGCAACTGACGTCATTAAAAACGCTTGTGCTACAATAGAAGCACCACCAGGTAAATTAAAAACTGATGAAAGTAAAGGTGTAATTGTTAATCCACTTACAAAAGTAAATGCAAATAGCACAGCTAAATTAACTCCAGGTTTATTTTTCACAGCATATAGTGCAAAAAGTAATACCAATTCAAGAATAACTAATCCCCAATACCAGCTAGCAATTGTAGATACCATATCTAAACCAATATAAGC
>CAYJFN010000166.1:0-4070 GCA_964369325.1 uncultured Arcobacteraceae bacterium | reverse complement strand
CTATGGGAATGGTGGTTGAAGGTGATAATTACTCTATATTAACAGATATTATGGGCCTAGAAGACCATGATGGTGATATGGATTTTAAAGTAGCAGGTTCAATAAATGGAATTACAGCTTTACAAATGGATATAAAATTAGGCGGAATTGAATTAAGTGTTTTAAAAGAGGCTTTAAATCAAGCAAGAGAGGGCAGAGTTCATATTTTAAATATTATGGAAGAAGCAGCATCTGAAATTGTTCCAAGCGAAGCATTACCATTAATTGAGCAATTTTTTATAGATCCAAGTAAATTTATGGCAATTATTGGAAAAGCAGGAGCTACAATAAAAGAGATAATTGAAAAATTTGATGTATCAATTGATTTAGATAGAAGTAATGGAAATGTAAAAGTAAGCGGTGAAAAGAAAGAAAATATTTTAGGTGCAGTTGAGCATATCAAAACTATATCAAATAACGCTCCTTCAAAACAAAAAGAACATAAAACATTAGATTTTGAAAAAATCTATACACAAGATGAAGTTTTAGTTGGTAAAGTTGAAAGAATTACTGATTTTGGTGCATTTATTGCTTTACCAAAAGGTGGAGAAGGATTACTGCATATTTCAAAACTATCAAAACAAAGAGTAAAGAACGTTACTGA
Organism: uncultured Arcobacteraceae bacterium; assembly: GCA_964369325.1. Taxonomy (GTDB): domain Bacteria; phylum Campylobacterota; class Campylobacteria; order Campylobacterales; family Arcobacteraceae; genus Marinarcus. The sequence continues at coordinate 3,427 of CAYJFN010000166.1, read as the reverse complement.
TGTTTTAAATGTTGGAGATAGCTTCGAAATAAAAGTACTAAATGTAAAAAAAGATAGAATTGAACTAGCTTCTGCTGCATTATAATTATTTTTATAAGCAGTAGTTGTTTTCAAGGAATTGGTGTTATTATTTTATAAAAAATTAATTGTTCTTTAGTTATTATGTAACCAAAGTTATGAAATGAAGAATATAAGGGGTATTTATGCCAAAGCTTTTAATTGTAGATGATTCAACAATGCTAAGAGATATGTTAAATTATGCACTAAATGAAGGTGGATATAATAATGTAATTGAAGCAGTGGATGGAGTAGATGGACTGGAAAAAGCAAAATCTACTTCATTTGACTTAATCATTACAGATATTAATATGCCAAACATGGATGGAATTACTTTGATTTCAGAATTAAGAAAACTTCCAACATATGCAACAAAACCTATTTTGGTACTTACTACTGAAAGAAGTGATGAAATGAAAGTAAAAGGAAAATCAGCAGGTGCTACAGGATGGATTGTCAAACCTTTTGTACCTGATCAATTATTGAAGGCTGTAAATATTGTATTAAGTAGATCTTAATTAAATTAAAAAGGTGTGATCATGAGTTTTGATATATCTAAATATAGAGAGATGTTTTTAGAAGAGTCAGTTGAGTTATTTGAATCTGCAGACAATGTATTGCTAGAAGCAGAAAACAATGGATCTTTAACAGATGAAGAAATGGGTCAACTTTTTAGAGATGTGCATACTTTAAAAGGTAGCGGAGCTTCGGTTGAACTAAAACTTTTTGCAGAATTTACACATGATGTTGAAAACATGATGGATAAACTAAGAAATCATCAAATTGAGTTTCAGCCTGAAATGGTTGATACTTTAATGGATGGTTTGGATGTAATGAAAGAACTTTTGGAACTAGAAGTTTCAGAAGAACTAACAAGAGAAACGTTTACAGAAATGACTGAAAGTTTACTTATTGATATTAGAAAATATATTAATGGGGAATCTCCTTCTCAGCAAGTTTCTGCTCCTATAGCTACTGTTGTAGAAGATGTTACTATAAATTAACCTATTCAAGCTTCTGTGCAAACTACCTCTTTAGATAGTTTTACAAATCAACCATATGGATTTTTTAATGAAAATTTAAGTGGTGTTGTAGTTTCTAGTTCTTCAAATGAAAAACCATATGGATTTTTTGATGACGAAATATCTTTTGATGGTGAATCAGATAATTTTGGTTTTTTTGATGATGATTTACAAATGGCTGCATTTAATAATTCACCTAAAAGAGTACAACAAGAAAAGACTGATTCTGTTGGATATTTTGATGAAATGCCAGAACTTGATCCAAATTCAAAAATAGAACTAATAAATAGTCAGATTCAAGCAAGTAACAAAGAAGCTGAACAAAAAGCCACTATTGCAGAAGCAATCAAAAATCCAACTGAAAATAGTAGTGTAGTTAGCTCTAAAAAAACGACAGAAAGAGTAAAAACTGAAAAAAATATGGCAGCAACTAATAATATTCGTGTAAATCTTGATAAAATTGATTTATTGATGAATAATGTTGGTGATTTGGTTATTACAAATGCCATGCTTACACAATTCACAACTACTATTGAGGATTCTAAAACAAGGGCTTCTGTCTTAGAAAGACTTGATTTATTGGAAAGACATATTCGAGATATGCAAGACTCTATTATGAGCATAAGAATGGTTCCTATGGAATCAATTTATTCAAAATTTCCAAAAGTTGTAAGAGATATATCTAAAAAACTTGGTAAAAAAGTTGAATTTAAACATTATGGGGATAATGTTGAAATAGATAAAGCTATGATTGAAGGATTAACTGATCCATTAATGCATATTATAAGAAATTCACTTGACCATGGACTAGAAACGCCTCAAGAGAGATTAGATTCAAATAAAGAAGAAACAGGTCATATTATTATAAGTGCTGAACAAGCAAATGGACAAATGATTATTACCATAGAAGATAATGGAAGAGGAATTAACTGTGAGAAAGTTGCTCAAAAAGCACTTAAAAATGGTTTAATAGACGAAAATCAATTTGCATCTATGAGTGATAATGACAAAGCAATGCTTGTTTTTGGTGCAGGAGTTAGTACAGCTGAACAAGTTACTGATATTTCAGGTCGTGGTGTTGGAATGGATGTTGTTAAAACAAATATTCAAAAGCTTGGTGGAGCAATACGATTAGATACTGCTATTGGAGTAGGAACAACAATTACTATTGTTTTACCATTAACTCTTGCCATTTTAGATGGACTAGATATTGCTGTTGGTGAAAATAAATATATTTTACCACTAAGTTCTATTGTAGAATCTCTTCAACCAACAGCTGATATGATTAAGCGAATTGGCGATGGAACACAAGATTTACTGATGCTTAGAGAAGAATTTATTCCTGTTGTAAAAGTATATAAACTTTTTGATATTGAACCTAAATATACCCATATAGAAGATGGTATGTTAATCGTTGTTAAATCTGGTAACTTAAAAGTAGCTATATTTATAGATGAATTCTTACATCAACATCAAGTTGTAGTTAAACCATTAGATAAAAACTTTAGAAGTGTAGAAGGTATTGGTGCAGCAACTGTTAGAGGGGATGGGAGTATAGGACTAATTCTAGATGTACTAGGAATTATAAATGCTCAGAAAAAAATAGAAAAACAGTATACTAGCGAATTTAAGAAAGTCTCTTAAATAGTAGTTAAAAATGGAAAATACAGATTACTTACACAACAAAGTAAAAGAGTTGTTGTATAGTCTAACAGGAATCACTCTTTCTGATAATAAAGAGATTATGATTTCAAATAGGCTATACAAACTCCAAAGAGATACAAAGTTTTCAGGTGACTTAAAAGAACTTCTCAAAAAGATTGAAGAAGGTCATTATACAACTGAATTTATAAACTCTTTTACTACTAATAAAACTCATTTTTTCAGAGAAGAGTTTCATTTTGATGATTTAAAAAATAGAGTTATTCCAGAGTTCTTAGCAAATAACTCTGGAACTATGAAACTTTATTGTAGTGCATCTTCTACTGGAGAAGAGCCATATTCAATGGCTATGACAATAAAAGAAGCAGAAAAAGAGTGTAATCAAAGAGTAAATGCGAAAATCATAGCAACTGATATTGATACAAATGTGCTTCAATATGCAGCAAATGGTATTTATAGATATGCAAAAAGTTCTAAAGAGTTTCCTTCTTGGATACAACCATCAAAATATTTTAAACGAAGAGTTGTTGAAAACTATGGAACTCAAGAGATTCTTATAAAAGTAAAAGATGAACTTAAAAGTATGTTGACTTTTCAGAAAATGAACTTAAATGATGATAGTTATCCTTTTCAAAACAATCAGTTTGATGTAATATTTTGTAGAAATGTACTTATATATTTTTCAA
>CAYJFN010000165.1:0-4113 GCA_964369325.1 uncultured Arcobacteraceae bacterium | reverse complement strand
AAGCTCCACCTGTCCATCCAGTATTTACTAGATACACATTAACATTATATTTATCGATTTTTTCACCTAATAAATTTGCATAAATCGTTGGGTGAAGTGGTAAAAATGCCTCTCCAAAACAAGAACTAAAAGTTGCAACTGGCTCTGTAATACCTCTTTCTGTTCCCGCAACTTTTGCAGTATACCCACTTAAGAAATAATACATTGCTTGATTTTTTGTAAGTTTTGCTACAGGAGGTAAAACACCAAATGCATCTGCACTTAGAAAAATTATATTTTTAGGATGACCACCGCATAAAGTAGATGCATGATTTTCAATGTGTTCAATTGGATATGATACACGAGTATTTTCAGTTTTAGATGAGTCTGTATAGTCTACTTCACCTAAGTCATTTGATACAACATTTTCTAGGATGGCACCTTTTTTAATAGCTCCAAAAATTTCTGGCTCACTTGATTGGTCAAGATTAATTACTTTTGCATAGCAACCGCCTTCAAAATTAAAAATACCATTTTCATCCCAACCGTGTTCATCATCACCTATTAAAGCTCTGTTTGGATCAGTTGATAAAGTTGTTTTTCCTGTTCCTGATAGTCCAAAAAATAGTGCGGTATCACCATCTTTTCCAATATTAGCAGAACAGTGCATAGAAAGCTTGCCTTCAAGAGGAAGCCAATAGTTCATCATTGAAAAAATACCTTTTTTCATTTCTCCAGCATACCAAGTTCCACCAATTATTGAAGTATTTTTCTCAATATTAAATGCAACAAATACTTCTGAGTGTAAACCATGGCTTTCATAAGACTTATCAACAGCTTTACAAGCATTATATACTGTAAAGTCTGGTTTGAAGTTTTCTAATTCCTCTTTTGACGGTAAAATAAACATATTTTGAATAAAATTTGCTTGCCATGCAACTTCTGTAATAAATCTAACACTTCTTTTTGAATCTTCACTTGAACCACAGTAAACATCAGTTATGTATAAGTCTTTGTTACTTAATTGCTGTTTTGCAACAGTTTCAAGTTCTTCATATACCTTAGGCTCAATTGCACGATTTACATCTCCCCAAAAAATGTGTTTGTTTGATGGATCTTGATTTACAAAGAATTTGTCCTTTGGGCTTCTTCCTGTAAAAATACCAGTATCTATCATTAACGCACCAGTAGAAGATAGTTTTGCACCTTCGTTTTTTATTGCATGTTCTATTAGTGTTTCAACATCTAAATTTCTGTAGATTTTTCCTACATTCTCTAAATCTAGAGAGTCTTTTATTTCAGACATAATTTGTTTTTCCTATTATTGTTTAATTAAAAAATTGATAAAAGTACACCAGCTGCAACTGCAGAACCGATTACTCCCGCAACATTTGGACCCATCGCATGCATTAATAGTACATTTGATTTGTCAGCTTCTTGACCAACTTTTGTTACAACTCTAGCTGCCATTGGTACAGCAGATACCCCTGCAGCACCAATTAATGGATTTATTTGATTCTCTTTAGAACTGAATTTATTCATAATTTTAGCCATAATTACACCAGATGCAGTTCCTGCTGCAAATGCAATTAAACCAATTACCATGATGCCTAAAGTATCTAATACTAAAAACTTATCTGCTGCTAACTTTGAACCAACTCCCAATCCTAAAAAGATTGTAACAATATTGATTAAAGAATTTTGCATTGTATCAGATAATCGCTCAACAACTCCTGATTGCTTTAAAAAATTACCAAAAGCAAAGGCACCAATAAGTGGTGCTGACTCAGGTAAAAACAGAACTGCTAGCATTAAAATTAAAATTGGTAAGAATAGATTTTCGAGTTTATGTACCTTTCTTAGTTGAGGCATTTTAATTCTTCTTTCTTCTTCTGTAGTTAAAGCTTTCATAATTGGAGGTTGAATAACTGGAACTAGAGCCATATAAGAGTAAGCTGCAACAGCTATTGCACCAAGCAATTCTGGAGCTAATCTGTTTGCAATAAAAATAGATGTTGGTCCATCTGCTCCTCCAATTATAGAAATGGCACTTGCACTTTGCAAGTCAAATCCAATGGCAACAGCACCAACTAATGAACCAAAGATACCAAATTGAGCAGCTCCACCTAAAATAGCCGCTTTTGGATTTGCTAGTAGTGGAGTAAAGTCAGTCATTGCACCAACTCCCATAAAAATAAGAAGTGGGAAAAATCCATTTGCAATTCCCATATTATAAATAATTCCTAGCATACCATTTTCCCCTGCAATTTGTGCCAACGGAATATTTGCTAACAATCCTCCAAATGCAATTGGTAAAAGAAGAAGTGGCTCAAAACCTTTTGCAATAGCAAGATAAAACAACACAAAAACAATTCCAAACATGATTAATCTTCCCCATGTTTGTTCAAATGTTGTCATAGGTCTTGCATCTTCTGCATGAGCTTCAGCAGTCATTATTCCATCTTTTGGGTTTAAAAATGAGTAAACCCCTGTAGTTTCATAAAAAGAACCAATCAATTCAGTAATTGATTTTTCTTCATATTTATGTTCAACTTCTTGTGCTACAGGAGTAGCTGCTGCATTTGCAATAACAGCTGTACTAAAAAGTATTGATAATGCCATTAGCACAGGAACTATTAGTTTTTTCATTCTATATTTCTCCAAATTTTTTGACAAAATCTATTAGCTAATTGTAGCTATAACTTGACCTTCTTCAACTGGTTGGTTTTGAGAAACAACGATTGATGATATTGTTCCAGATTCAGTTGCTTCTACATCAATTTCCATTTTCATTGCTTCTAAAATAGCAATTACATCACCTTTTTGAACTTTATCTCCAACTTTAACTAAAAGTTTCCATACTGTACCATTAACAGATGCAGAAATTTCTGCACCATTAGAACTTGGAGATGACACAGTAGTAGGTGTATTTGTTGGTTCACATATTGGTGTTACTTGAATATCCGCATTGCCTTCAGCTACGGTTACATTAAATTTTTGTCCATCTACTACAACAGTGTAGTTTCCAGTCGCATTACTCATAATTTTTTTCTCTCCTAATTTACAATCTTTATTATCATCACAAACATCATTATTTACCTTTCTAACACTTAAAGGAGCATCTCCTTTTAAAAATGCTATTCCTTTTTCATCACAAGCAGCAGCAATAAAAATATTTTCTTCAGTAGTTTCAATGTTTTCTTCTTCTAATCTATTTTTCCAATATGCAATAGTTTTCTTTTCATCTCTATCTGCAATATCAAGTGGATTTTCGCTAGTTGGTTCAAGTTTTAGTTTTTCACTAGCTAGTTTAATAACTTCAGGGTCTGGTTGAACTGGCGTTTTACCAAAATAACCTAAAACCATTTTTCCATAACCAGGTGCAATTTGTTTCCATGGACCAAACATAACATTTGCGTAAGCTTGTTGCCAGTAAAATTGAGAAACAGGAGTAACAGAAGTACCGTATCCACCTTTTTCAACAACTTCTCTCATAGCATTTATAACTTCTGGAAATTTATGTAAAGTATTATTGTCTCTCATCATTTGTGTATTTGCAGTTAATGCTCCACCTGGCATTGGTGAGAATGGAATTAAAGGTGAAACTTGAGTTGCTTCTGGCGGTAAGAAATAATCTTTTAATTGATGAGCTAACACCTCTTCATATTTTAAAATTTTATCTAGTTCTAATCCGCCTAAATCATAATTTTTACCTTTAACTGCATGAAGCATAGTTAAAATATCTGGTTGACTAGTACCACCTGAAACAGGACTTGCAGCTAAATCAATACCATCAGCTCCTGCATCAAGTGCTGCTAAATAGCAAGCTACAGAAACACCAGCAGTTTCATGCGTGTGAAGTCTTATGTGTATATCGTCACCAACAAGTTTTCTTGCCATTTGAATTGTTTCATAAATTTTTTGAGGAGAAGAAGTTCCTGAAGCATCTTTAAAACAAAGTGAGTCAAATGGAAGAGCACTATCAAGAATATTTCTTAATGTCTTTTCATAAAATGCAACATCATGAGCACCAACACATTTTGGAGGTAAGTCCATAAGTGTAACAACTGCTTCATGCTTTAAACCATATTTTTTAATACATGAAGCACTATATTCTAAATTTTGAACATCATT
>CAYJFN010000164.1:0-4130 GCA_964369325.1 uncultured Arcobacteraceae bacterium | reverse complement strand
ATGCAAAATCTCGCAAATCCCTGAAATTCAATGAATTTCGGGGATTTTTTATTTCTGGAAATAGGCAAAATTTAGCACTTTAGCGATGTTCGCACGGACTAATTCGTGGTACATTTTTCAAAAGTGCAAAATGTACCACGATGATGGTTTTAATTCGCTGAATTACAGGAAAATACACTGTAACAAAATGCCACTATTTACGTATAATAAGTAGTAATAACTAAAAGCATTTTGTAATGGAAAGAAAACTATTTTCGGTACTCTTTTTTGTGAAGAAGAGCCGAGTTTTAAAAAATGGAGAGTCTCCAATTATTGTCCGCATTACCTATGGCGGACAGGTCACAGAGTTTCAATCGGGGCGTACCACCCCACTAAGCCAATGGTCGCAGACGAAGGGATGTGTCGTAGGTAAAGATCGTAAGTCTAATGAAATCAATATGTTCATCGAGATGGTGCGTGTCAAGCTGTATAACATACAGCAGGAGTTCGAGCGCACAGGCGAGCTCTACAACGTAAATACAATTCGTGACACCTTTCGTGGCAATGGTCCAAAAGCACGCACTTTATATAGTGTATTCAAAGAGCACAACGACAAATGTCGAGAATTGATAGGTGTTGATTATGAGCTGATTACAATTAGAAGATACGATAACTGCCTGAAATACTTAGTCGAGACCATCAAAAGGCAGTACGGCAAAGATGATATTTACCTCACTGAGATCAATGGTGAGTTGGTTCGCAACTTCGAGCACTATCTAAAGGTTGATCGTGGTTGCGCACAGAATACGGTCATTCGCTATATGAAGTGTTTTAAGAAGATTACCAACCTCGCCATCGCAAACGAGTGGATGAGCCGTGATCCATTCGCAGGAATTAAGTTTCACGAGCAAAAGGTGGTCAAAGAGTTTCTGACGCAAGATGAGATTGCACGCCTTGTGCAGAAGGAGTTCGAGAGCGACCGCCTCGATTTAGTGCGTGATGTCTTTGTCTTTTGCATCTTTTCGGGCTTGGCATTTGTCGATGTGCTCAACTTGCGCCCCGAACATATCACCACCGACCACAACGGCAAACAGTGGATACGCAAATCGAGGGAGAAGACCGATATAATGTGCAATATACCTTTGCTGCAAATCCCACAGATGATTTTGGAGAAGTACAAAGGGCATCCTAAGTGCGAGCAAAAGGGTGTGCTCCTGCCCGTTATGGCAAATCAAAATATGAATAATTATTTGAAAGAAATAGCAGCCTTATGCGGTATAAATAAGCGACTTACCACGCACGTTGCGAGGCACTCGTTTGCCAGTTCTGTTGCTCTGGCGAATAAAGTTTCGCTCTCGAATGTTGCTAAGATGATGGGGCACACAACCACTCGAATGACACACCACTATGCAAAGGTGATGGATAGCTCGATTATGGACGATATGCAGTGCGTTGAGAGTAATTTTTCTAATATCGCTAGAGCGTTGTAGATATGGCAAAGATTGAGATTTTATACAGAGGGCAAGTTGTTGTACCTGCTACTGTTGCAATGACTGATTATGAGATAGCACAGTTATTGGGTGCGACTCTTTCGTTTGTGCGTGGTGCTATCAAGCGACTTTTGAAAAGCAGAACAGGTGTTGAGTGTAGCGGAGGTATTGTTTCGGGGCAGTCGCTGGTTCCTGAATATTTTGGGCTTGAGGTGGTGATTGCCATCGCTTTCCAAGTTGACAGCTACGAAGCTAATTTATTCCGCAAATGGATGATGACTAAGGTGACAAAATGTGACCTTAAAGATGAAGTGCCAATTATAATAACCCTGCCCAATAATCAAATATATAATTAGCGAAAATGCCGTGAGCCTCAAAACTCACGGCATTTTTTAATGTTTATATCCTCCACCATATCCTGTAAATATCGTCTCTGTTTATCATCGTTTAAGTGGCAAATTTATCTCCGAGCTTATGCGCACCACCCAACCTCAGGCGACAAGTCGTTTGCAAGACAATCTCCACCCTTTCGGGTTGTATTCTCTCGCAAAAGGTTGTGTGGTGCAGCTCTTCGAGGTTAAACCACTGAAACGACAACAAACCGAGTCGATGAAAGACGCATATAAAAAAATGTCGGATATAAAGAGTAATGGAAACGAAACTCCCTCACCTCTAAAATCCGCATATAAACTTTGAAAGCTATGGAGAACAAGAAAAAAATTATCATTTGGGCAGTTATCATTATAATCTGCTGGAGCATCTTTGGAGGCAATATATTTTTATGGGGTGTGGGTGTGCTAATCGGCAAATCAATCCTAAAACTACTATTTACCATAACCGTAGCCATTGCGCTATACATACTATTCTACGTCCTAATCATAGGCGGTGCAATATGGATAATGGTGTGCTAAAAAACAACGAGGAGGCTCCGCAATGGTTGCCTCCTCAATTGTTTCTACTGGTCGCTGTTCCAAGCCTCTTGAAGGTGTGATTTCAACACCCTCTCAACCTCCGATTCTGCATACATAACCTTTCCACCATCCTCAAACTGAACATAGGCAATTTTGCCGTTGTTGCGCCAATTTTGCAGAGTCCTATCGCTTATGCGTAGTCGCTTTCGCAGCTCCTTGTCGGTGATAAATCTCTCGCCATTAAGAGTCGGTTTATAGTCACTTGCCATCTTCTCCAATCCACTTTCAATGCGGTCGAGCAGTGCGACGAACCTAGTCATCTTCTCACTGTTCAATGTTATGATTTCACTCATAACTGCTCCTTATTATAGAGTTTCAACACATCTTCGGGGCGGTAGAAGATTTTTCTGCCAATCTTGCGAAAGGCAATCTTTCCGCTGTCTCGGTAGGTCTGCAAGGTGCGTGTTTTAATATCAAGTATCTGGCACACGTCTTGGTTATCCAACCAGTGATTAAGACTTTTATCGCTTAATCTGTTACAAATAAGCTCTACCTTATCGGTAAAGCGTTCGAGTCTCGCCATCATTGTGTCGAAAGCAGACTCTTCAATCTGAATTAAATTCATAATAACTGAATTTGGGAGTTTAGTGTTTTCGCAGGTCATCAAGCGTCCTGCAAATACGCTTCCCACTAAAATCCAAATCGATTTATGACAAGAAGAATCCGTGCCTTTTGTGTGTAGTATCCCTCTACAGCACGGAGCTTCGTCGACAAAGGTAAGAATCATTTTTCTAAAAAGTCAAGTTTTTAAGAAGAAATATCTATTCGTGGTTTATTTTGCTGGGTTTTGCTGCAGTTTGCCGAGTTGGTAGGCTTGATTCAATAGATTTTGTGCATACGCTTATCTCAGTTGCATTTTTTACCTCACTTTATGCGCTCAGCAAATAAAAGTTAGTGCATTTTACTGCACTCCTCTGCAAACAAATCCAACTCGGCTAAATTACTTGTTTATATCAAATTAGCTCACTTATTTTGCTCTCGAAATCGTGCCAGCTGAGTATAGTTTGCACACAAATATTAACAATTAAATTTTGAAGATTATGTATCAAGAGAACGAAGAAATCACACCGCAGACCGAGTTCAACGAACCAAGTGAGCCAACAAAGCGCACCTCATCCAAGCAACGCAGAGAATCATTAGAGGAGTACCGACAAATATTCCTCACAGCTCCTAAAATCACAGATCGCCAAACAGCATTTATAAGTCGTGGCCTACGAGATGATATAGATAGAATCGTCCGTATCTTAGGCGACCGTAAAATGAGCGTATCGGGGTTTGTCGAAAACGTATTGCGTGACCACTTAGCTCACTATACTGATGACATCGACCGATGGCGCAAGCTGTAAAGCTATTTTAGGGCAGGTAAACTTGTTGCCAAGTTGCTCAGTAAATTAAGCAAGTAATTTACTGAGCAACTAATAAACTGAGAGGCAAATTATTTTCATAAAAACATAATTTCATAAATATGAAAATAAATAATTATTGAAAACTTGTTTCCTAGGAGTTTTGGAAACAAGGAAACAAGTTTCCTAGACTCCTAGTTTCCAAATTTTAAAATTTCCTAGACTGAAATAAAATTTTAAAACAAGAAAGCAGCATTTTGGATGCTATGGGTATATCTAAGGTATTTTAAAGTTTAATAGGCGAGGTAATGTTTCGGGAGACCCAAAACGTTTCGAGCTACTCGAAA
>CAYJFN010000163.1:0-4133 GCA_964369325.1 uncultured Arcobacteraceae bacterium | reverse complement strand
ATTACAGAAGAAGCAATGTCTGGAAGACTTGATTTTTTTGAAAGTTTAACTACAAGAGTTGCACTACTTAAAGGGCTTTCTTATCAAAAAGCAGTTGATATTTGCTATGATTTGCCTGCAATGCCAGGAGCTAGTGAGACTATAAATGAGCTTAAAAAAATGGGCTATAAAGTAGTTTGTTTTTCTGGTGGCTTTAGAATAGGAACGACTCCATTTAAAGAAAAATATGGGCTTGATGCTGATTTTTCAAATGTTTTACACCATAAAGATGGTGTTTTAACTGGACTTGTTGGTGGAGAGATGATGTTTGGATTTTCAAAAGGCGATTTAATACAAAGAGTGCAAAACATTATGGGTGTAACACAAAATGAAACACTTGTAGTTGGTGATGGAGCAAATGATGTATCTATGTTTAAATATGCTTCTAATCGTGTTGCTTTTTGTGCCCACGATATTTTGAAAAAAGAGGCAAATATAATTATAGATACAAAAGATTTAACACAAATATTAGATAAAATTAAGGGATAATAATGAGTTTAAAACAAAGTATTGATTTTTCACTTTGGTGTGATTTTATAGAGAGAGATTTTTTAGAAGGACAATTTCAAGAACTAATTGAAGAAAAAGTTATTCATGGAGCAACAAGTAATCCATCGATTTTTGAATCGGCGATTACTAACTCTGTTGCGTATAAACAACAACTTGATATGCTTCAAGCAAATGATGAAAAAAAGATTTATGAAGAGTTAGCAATAACAGATATTAAAAGAGCTTCTGTTTTACTGCATGACCTTTTTGAAGAAAATAGTAATGATGGTTTTATTTCACTTGAAGTTGATCCTTTATTATGTGATGATGAAGAAGGGACTATCCAAGAAGGACTTAGACTTTATAACACAATTAGCAATGATAATGTAATGATAAAAATACCTGCTACACAAGCTGGTTATGGTGCTATGAAAGCACTTACTTCTCAAGGAATTAGTGTAAATGCTACACTTATTTTTTCTCCTGCTCAAGCAATTGAGTGTGCAAAAGCTTTAGATGAAGGAATAAAAGAGAGTAACAAAGATGTAAAAGCAGTAATTTCAGTTTTTGTTAGTAGATTTGACAAAATGTGTGATGATGTTTTAGAAAGTAAACAATTAGAAAGCTCAAAACTAGGAATTGTAAATGCTACAAAATGTTATCATGAGATAAACTCTTTTAATAATGATAAAATAAGAACTCTTTTTGCATCAACTGCAACGAAATCTGCTAAGCTAGATGTGGCTTATTATGTAGACAATCTTATTTTTCCAAACTCTGTGAACACTGCTCCTCTTTCAACTATTGAGCATTGGGTAAAAAATGGTTCAAAAAAACAAAGTGAAATTATGAGCCTTGAAGAGTGCAATGAATATTTTAAAACTTTAGAAATAAATGGTATAAATATAGATGAAGTTTATGAAACTTTATTAACAGATGGTCTAGAATCATTTAAAGAATCTTTTAAAAATTTACTGTCAAAATTAACTGCATAAATATTTCCAAAGCTTTTGCTTTGGAAATTCATTAAAAACAAAAAACAATTAAGTTACATTTAGTTAGAATTTTCCTTAAATTATTAAAACTTATAAAGGTATAAATATGAATAACTGGTCACCTAGTAGCTGGAGAAACTTTCCAATAAAACAACAACCTACTTACAGCGATATGGAAAAACTTTTAAGAGTAGAGAGTGAGCTTTCAAGTTATCCTCCTTTAATCTTTGCAGGAGAAGCGCTAAATTTAAAAAGAGATTTGGCAAAAGTAGTAAACGGTGAAGCTTTTTTACTTCAAGGTGGTGATTGTGCAGAGAGTTTTTCTGCATTTAATGCAGTAAACATAAGAGATTTATTTAAAGTTTTAATGCAAATGGCTGTTGTTTTAACTTTTTCTGGTGGTTGCCCTATTATTAAAGTAGGAAGAATAGCAGGACAGTTTGCAAAACCTAGAAGTGCTGACTTTGAAGACATAAATGGTATATCTCTACCATCATATAGAGGTGATATTATAAACAATATGAACTTTGATGAAAAATCAAGAATTCCAAAAGCTAAAAAACTATTAAAAGCTTATAATCAAAGTGCTGCAACATTAAACTTACTAAGAGCATTTTCAAGAGGTGGATTGGCTGATTTAAATCAACTTCATTTGTGGAATTTAGATTTTGTTAAAGATAATACTTTAGGTGTAAAATATGAAGATATGGCAAATAAAATTTCACAAACTTTACAGTTTATGAAATCATGTGGAATTACAAGCGAAAATACTCCACAAATTAACCAAACTACACTTTATACTTCACATGAAGCTCTTTTACTTAACTATGAAGAAGCTCTTACAAGAAAAGATTCAATAACTAATGAATGGTATAATTGTAGTGCGCATATGCTTTGGATAGGGGATAGAACAAGAGAACTTGATGGTGCACATATTGAGTACTTTAGAGGGATTAAAAACCCAATTGGTTGTAAAGTAGGACCTTCTATGAAAGAAGATGAACTAATTAAACTAATTGATGCACTAAATCCAGAAAATGAAGCTGGAAGATTGAATTTAATTGTACGAATGGGTGCAGATAAAATAGCAGACCACTTTCCTAAGCTTCTTCAAAAAGTAAAATCTGAAGGGAAAAATATATTATGGTCAAGTGACCCAATGCATGGAAATACTATAAAAGCTGATAATGGATATAAAACAAGAGATTTTGACTCAATTTTAAGTGAAGTAAAACAGTTTTTCCAAATACATAAAGCTGAAGGCACTTATGCAGGTGGAATTCATTTAGAGATGACAGGGCAAAATGTAACTGAGTGTACAGGTTCTTGTTCTGCTGCTATTACACAAGATGCACTTGCAAGTAGATATCACACACAATGTGACCCAAGATTAAATGCTGACCAAGCATTAGAATTGTCATTTATGATAGCTGATACACTAAAAGAGGCAAGAGATATTCAAATTAAAGGTTAAACTTAATTGTTTAACCTTTATGCTCTTCAAGCCAAGTTAAAACTTCTAAAGCATTTTGTTCAGGAGGATATACTGGATAAAATACTTTTATAATAATCCCATCTTTAACAACAAGTGTAACTCTTTTTAAAAGAATTCTATCTTCAAATATAAATGTAGGAAGACTCAAAGCATTTACTAGCTCTAAATTTATATCACTTAAAACTTCAAAAGGAAGATTAAGTCTTTGCACAACTTCTTGCTGATATGAAGTTGATTGAGTGCTAATACCATAAACCTTTGTATTAAAATCATTAAAACTTTCATAGTTATCTCTAAAGGCACATGACTGAGGAGTGCACCCTCTTGCTCCTTCTATTTCTAGCCACTCTTTTGGTGAAACGGTATGAGGAGTTGCCGTTTTTGGATACAAGTATAGTACCCACATACCTTTTAATTGTGATAAATTAACTTCATTATCGCTTGTAGAATGAAGTGTAATATTTGGCATTTTCATTCCTGTTAAATGATCGCATGCTCCATCATCAAATGGTTTTAGCAAATCTGGTGTAAAATCTTTATTTTCCATTGTATACTCCTAAAAATTTAAAGAAAAATTGCTTTATATTCATCTTCATTATAAGCTACTATTAGCTTGTCTTCATACTCTATAACAGGCCGCTTAAACAACATAGGTTCTTTTACTAACCACTCAAATTTGCCTTGTGAGTCTAAATTTAACTCTTTTAATTGTAAGGTTTTATATTTTGTGCCTTTTGAGTTAAATAAAATATTAATATCAGATTTTTCAATCCATTGTTGAACTTGCTCTTTAGTTGGTGAAACTTTTTTAAAATCAATAAATTCAACTTCTATATTGTTATCTTTAAAAAATTTCAAGGCATTTCGCACACTTCCACAAGTTTTTATTCCATATATTTTAATCATTTTTTTCACTTTTTATTTTGTTATTTATTTAGTATTCTATCAAGTTTAATATAAAAAAAGAGGTATTTTTTTTGAATAATTTAAATTTTTGTCACTTTATGTTTCGAATGTGCGTAAGATAAGAATAGAGATTTTGAGTAAAAAAGTTTACCTTTCTTACTCTATAATTTTTGGAACTACAAAAAAACCATCTTCACTTTTTGGTGCAT
>CAYJFN010000162.1:0-4179 GCA_964369325.1 uncultured Arcobacteraceae bacterium | reverse complement strand
AAGCAATAGTTCTTTCAACTTTAGGAGGAATTATTGGTATAATTTTTGGTATAGCTATAGGTTACTTTGCTACGGGTGCAATGGGACTACCATTTATTGTAAACTATAATATAATATTTATAGCATTTTTGTTTTCAACTCTTATTGGAGTAGTCTTTGGATACTTTCCTGCAAAAAAAGCAGCAAGACTTAACCCAATCGATGCTTTGAGGTATGAGTAGTTTTGATTTTATAGGCGGGATATCACCTATTGCTAATATCTTGCGTGATACTATTCATAGGTTGCAGTAGTAAAGAAGTAGTAACACAAATTAAACATGTAAAACAAACTGTTCCTGGTGAGATGTTAAATTGTAAAGATTTACCAAAAATCAAAAAACTAGAAATGCAGTCTGATGTAGCACTTTATATTGTAGAACTTCATGATATGGCAACTGACTGTAAAAGTAAGTTGAAGTTAGTTAAAGAACATGTAAAAGAGTAAAAAGAAATTCTAAAGATTTTTATGTAATGAATATTTATAATGATGCACCATTGTCATAAATTCTTTTCCTCTTGTAGTAATTTTAATTTGCTCGTTATCTTTTTCAATCAATAAATTACCATATAAATATTTAAGATAATTATCTAAGGTCCAATGTTCTAATTCAGAATTATTTGTTTTTGTATTCTGAAAAATTTCATTTATAACATCATTGCTTATAATATTGTCTTTGTTGTCACACCCTATTTGCAGTAGTCTTAATTGACTTCCAAAAGATATATTATAAGTTTTCTCAAACCAGGCAAGAAATTGAGAAACAGCTAATTGTCTAATTAACATTTTAATCACTGGATCTTCTAAGTCAGCTTCAATATTTCTATTTACAAGGTCTTCCTTTAGAATATTTTCAAATTCTAAGATACTAGTATAATGTGAACCATAATTTGCAAACTCATGCACTATTGCCTTAGTTTCTTTTGTAGGGTTTATTTTAGATTGGTGATTTATTGCTGAAGTTTGAAAGAAAGAGCTATCATTTTTATAGTCAGAGGGCGCATATAATTTAGTATGATGTTTGGCAACTAATCTATAAAATACACAAAGAACAATTACAGGAAAAACTATTATAAAATATATTAGCCACATTCTTTCTTTATGAATTAATGATTCCAAAGAATTTGAAAACATAATAGATGCAAAGCCATAAACTAATAATATAAATAAAGCAATAATTCCTAATGGGTTTCGTGCTAAATCTTTTGCAAATGATGAAAATCCAGTTGTCATACTTAATCCTTCACATTTATAGTAAGTTGCATATAATTTTACCATAAAAAATAAGTGTGCCCTAACTGTACCTTAACTGTGCCTTAAAACTTGTCAAAAGCCGTACATTTTGACAACAAAAAAGAATAAAACTAAAACAACCACGCTTGATAAAATTGTGAGAAAATAGGGAATTTAAGGGGTTTAGATATGGTGTCAAGAGAGAGACTTGAACTCTCGACCTCCGGCTTATGAGACCAGCGCTCTAGCCAGCTGAGCTACCTTGACATAAACACCATATTAATAATTGGTTGCGGAAATAGGATTTGAACCTATGACCTTCGGGTTATGAGCCCGACGAGCTACCGGACTGCTCTATTCCGCGGTTTGTAATACTTAATGTGGATGGGGTAGAAGGATTCGAACCTTCGAATGACGGTACCAAAAACCGTTGCCTTACCACTTGGCGATACCCCAATGTTTTAAGTGGTGAAATTATAGTAAAAAACTTTTGTATTGTCAAGAGCTTTTGTAACAATTTTCTAAATTTTTGCTATAATACATAAAACTTAAATTTTATAAAGAGAAATATAATGATGACAGCAACACAACGAGTAAAAGAGGCAATAGAAGAGATACGAAAAGGTAATATGATTATTATGCTTGATGATGAAGATAGAGAGAATGAAGGGGATTTAGTATACGCAGCTGCTTTAAGTACACCTGAAAAAGTAAACTTTATGGCAACTCATGCAAAAGGCTTAATTTGCGTATCTGTAACTAATAAAACTGCTCATAAACTAGAATTAAATCCTATGGTTAATTCAAATACATCTTCATATGAAACTGCCTTTACTGTTTCAGTTGATGCAGCAACGGCATCTACTGGAATTAGTGCAGGTGAGAGAGATGATACTATTAAAATTCTTGCAAATCCTGTTTCAAAAGCAACTGAATTAGTTAAGCCTGGACATATATTTCCTTTAATTGCAAAAGATGGAGGAGTATTAGTAAGAACTGGTCATACAGAGGGAAGTGTAGATTTATGTAAATTAGCTGGTCTTAATGGAGAAGCTGTAATTTGTGAAATTATGAAAGATGATGGAACAATGGCTAGAAGAGATGATTTAGATATTTTTGCACAAAAACATAACTTAAAACAAGTATTTATTTCTGATTTAGTTGAATATAGACTTTCACATGAGATTTTAGTTGAAGAGATTAGTAGTAGTGAAATAGAGTTTTTTGATGAAAAAGTTATAAAAAAAGAGTTTAAAGATCATTTAGGAAATATTCATACAGCTATTATTATGAGTGAAATAAAAGAAACAACTTGTGTAAAGTTTCATACTATTATTCCTGATATAAAATTGTTTTTAACAAATGGAAAAATTAATTCAATGTTAAAAACAATAAACTTTATGAAATCAAAAGGTGGAGTTTTAATATTTTTAAATGATACTCCTACATATAAAGATTCACAAAAGAATTACGGAATAGGTGCACAGATTTTAAATGTATTAAATATTAAAAAGATAAAACTACTAACTAGTGGAGGAAAACACTCATTTATTGGTTTAACTGGTTTTGGGCTTGAAATTGTTGAAGAAATTCAGTTTGAATGCTAGATTATAAAGTATAAAAAAGGAGAAACATTAATGCTTCTCCTCTTAGTTAATTTTATTTATTCTATTCAATTTCGCAAAACTGAAGCTGTGGCCCTGCAGCAGTAAAATCAAACTCACTTTCTAAAGTAAGATACTTTTTAAAGTTATCAATATACATTTGCGCAAGTTTTTTTGCAGTTTCATCGTAAGATTCTTTATCTTCCCACGTGTTTCTTGGGTTTAATACATTTGTATCAACGCCATCTAAAGTAGTAGGAATTGATAGATTAAAGTACGGAAGAGTTTCAAATTGCGAGTTATTAATAGAACCATTTAAAATAGCATTTATACAAGCTCTAGTATTTTTAATACTCATTCTTTTTCCGACTCCATAAGCTCCACCTGTCCATCCAGTATTTACTAGATACACATTAACATTATATTTATCAATCTTATCACCTAATAAATTTGCATAAATTGTTGGGTGTAGCGGTAAAAATGCTTCTCCAAAACAAGAACTAAATGTTGCTACTGGTTCAGTAATGCCTCTTTCTGTACCAGCAACTTTTGCAGTATAGCCACTTAGGAAATAATACATTGCTTGTTCTTTTGTAAGTTTAGAAACAGGTGGTAAAACACCAAAAGCATCTGCACTTAGGAAAATGATATTTTTAGGGTGTCCACCACTTAATGTAGGTGCATGGTTTTCAATATGTTCAATTGGATATGAAACTCTTGTATTTTCAGTTTTAGAACCATCTGTGTAGTCAACTTCACCAAATTCATTTGCTACAACATTTTCTAGAATAGCTCCTTTTTTAATGGCTCCGAAAATCTCTGGCTCACTTGATGGGTCAAGATTTATTACTTTTGCGTAACAACCACCTTCAAAATTAAAAATCCCATTTTCATCCCAACCATGTTCATCATCACCAATTAATGCTCTGTTAGGATCTGTTGAAAGTGTAGTTTTTCCTGTTCCTGAAAGTCCAAAGAATAGTGCAGTATCACCATCTTTACCGATATTTGCAGAACAATGCATAGAAAGCTTGCCTTCAAGAGGAAGCCAATAGTTCATCATTGAAAAAATACCTTTTTTCATTTCACCAGCATACCATGTTCCACCAATTATAGAAATATTCTTTTCAACGTTGAAAGCAACAAAAACCTCTGAGTTTAAGTTGTGGCTTGCATAAGACTTATCAACAGCTTTACAAGCATTATAAACAGTAAATACTGGTTCAAAAGTTTCTAATTCTTCTTTTGTAGGCAAAATAAACATATTTTGAATAAAATTTGCTTGCCAAGCAACTTCTGTAATAA
>CAYJFN010000161.1:0-4191 GCA_964369325.1 uncultured Arcobacteraceae bacterium | reverse complement strand
AGTTTACAAACTGCACTTGATACAATAAAAGCAGCAAAACAGTGTGGAGCAAATGCAATAAAACTTCAAACATATAAAGCTGACACTATGACTCTAAACTCAAATAATGAAGAGTTTATAATAGATGGTGGAACTTTATGGGATGGTAAAAATTTATATAAATTATATGAAGAAGCTTACACTCCTTGGGAATGGCACAAAGAGTTATTTGAATATGCAAGAAGTATAGGCATAAATATATTTTCGTCACCCTTTGATAAAAGTGCAGTTGATTTTTTAGAACAATTTAGTCCAAGTGCCTATAAAATTGCCTCTTTTGAAATAACTGATTATGACCTTATAAAATACACAGCATCAAAAATGAAACCAATTATTATAAGTACAGGAGTAGCCACAAAAGAAGAGATAGAAGATGTTGTCAATATTTGTAAAAGTGTTGGAAATGAAAATATCATCTTACTTCACTGTACAAGTGCTTACCCAACTCCTCTTGAAGATGCCAACTTAACTATGATTCCAAACTTGGCAAAAGAGTTTAAAGTAGTTTCTGGTTTTTCAGACCATACAATAGGAGCAACTGCTCCAATTATTGCAGTAACTTTAGGAGCAAAAGTAATTGAAAAACACTTTATAATAGATAAATCTATTGGTGGAGCAGATGCAGAATTTTCTATGGAAAGGAAAGATTTCAAAAATATGGTTCAAGCTATTAGAGATACAGAAAAACTGCTAGGTAAGATTGACTACTCTTTAAATGAGAAAAAGCTAAAGAATAGAAGATTTGCAAGAAGTATTTATGTTTGTAAAGAGATAAAAAAAGGTGAATTTTTTACAGAAGAAAACTTGAAATCTGTAAGACCAGCTTATGGAATGCACCCAAAATATTTAAATAATTTAATTCGAAAAAAAGCAAAAAAAGATTATGAATTTGCAGATAGAATGGATGAATATGATTGCGTATTTAAAGAAGATATATGAATTTAATATTTAAAAGATATGAAACTCTAACAAAAGAAGAAACTCTTAAAATATTGGATTTAAGAAATAAAGATTATGTTAGAAAAAACATGACAAATGATAAAATAATAACTACTCAAAATCATTTAAAGTGGGTAAATACTTTATCTAATGATAATTCAAAAGAGTATTTTGCACTAATTTTAAACAATGAAATAGTTGGTGCTTGCTACTGGATAAAAGAAGATGAAAAAGTATTTTGGGGAATTTTTAGTAAAGAAAATCTCAATCCCATAGTTACTTCAACAAGTGCTTATTTATTTTTAGACTATTTATTTACAAAAAAAGAGTTTGAAACAGTAGAATCATATGTAAAAAAAACAAATCAAAAAGCATATAATTTTACAAAAAGTTTAGGCTTTACTCAAGTTTTTGAAGATGAAGAGTTTTATTATTTCTCTCTTGATTGTAAAAAATGGCAAAATGATGAGATTAAAGCAATAAGCGTAATTAAGAGATATTTAGTTAAAATTGAACATAGTTTTCAATAATTATAAGGTGAAAAATGAAAGAAATAATAAAAGAGACTTTTTTTGAAGTTTTAGAACTAACTGACTCAAAACTCTTAGTTCCACAATTAGAGGATGACACAATTTTATTAGAAAGTGGTTTAGACTCACTAGGCTTTGCCATACTAGTTGCAACTTTAGATGAAAAGCTAGAGTTTGACCCATTTACTATGATGAGTGAACCTGTATATCCAACAACTTTTAAAGAGTTTGTAGAAATTTATGAAAAAATGAACCCAAATAAATAACAAAATGAATATCTTAAATAATATCTTAGAAACTGCAAATGATAAAGTAGCATTTATTTCAAAAAATGAAAAAGTTTCATATGCTGATATAAAAAATATTTTTAATAAAAATAAAAAGAACATAGAAAATCTAAAAGAGTTTTGCGTTGTAATAAATGCAAGAGATAATCTTGAGTTTGCAAAACTTATATCAATTTTAGATGGTAATGTAAAGAGGGTTCTTTTTTTGCCAAAAGATATTAATCCTAATTTACACGACGAATATTATAAAAAAGCAAATGTAAATTTTGAAGTATTTTTAGAAAATGATGTTTTAAAACAAGTTTTAATTAACAATGAAAATAGTAGTTTAAAAGATATTGTCCAAACTCAATGGATTATTCCAACATCAGGAACTACAAAATCTCCCAAATTAGTCGCTCATACTTTTAAAAGTCTTACAAAAACAACAAAAACCAATAATCAAAAAAGTTTAAATTCTATCTGGGGCTTAACTTTTGATATATATAGATTTTCTGGTATTCAAGTGTTTTTACAATCAATACTAAGTGGCTCAACTCTTATAATACCTGAAACAGACTCTTCTATAAAAGAGATTATTGAACTATTTGCAAAAAACTCTTGTAACATTATTTCCGCAACTGCTTCATTTTGGAGAAAAGTTTTAATGACTAAAGAATCAAAGAGTTTAAATATCAAAAGAGCAACACTAGGAGGAGAAATAATTGATCAAAATATAATTTTAGCTTTGAAAAATAAGTTTAAAGATATTAAAATCACTCACATATATGCTTCAACAGAAGTAGGAGTTGGATTTGCTGTAAATGATGAACTAGCCGGGTTTCCATACTCTTATATCAAAAATGGAGTAAATAATCTTGAACTAAAAATAGATGATAATTCTTTACTTTTTATAAAACCTAAAGCAAAAGAACAAGAATATTTAGAAACTGCTTCAATGTATGATAAAAATGATTTTATAAATACAGGCGATATAGTAAGAGTTGAAAATAATAGGGTATATTTTTTAGGGAGAGTCTCTGGAAGTATCAATGTTGGAGGAAACAAAGTTTTACCAGAAGAGGTAGAAAACACCTTACTTTCTTCAAATTTAGTATCAAGTGCATTTGTCTATGCAAAAAGCAGTTCTATTGTTGGCTCTTTAGTTTGTGCAGATGTTGTTGCTTTAAATAATAAGATAAATAAAGCAGAATTAAAAAAGCAAATACTAGATTATTGTAAGAAACATTTAGAAAAGTTTAAAATACCAACCATTTTAAAAATCGTAGATGATTTACAAATCAATCAAAATGGTAAGTTAAAAAGGAATTAAATGAATTTAGTTATAGTTTCTGGTTCTTCAAAAGGTTTAGGTTTAGAAATATGCAAAACCCTATTAAACAATAAATATAAAGTAGTAGGAATATCAAGAACAAAAAGCAAAGAGTTTGAAGCATTGCAAAATGAATTTCCCAAGCAACTATTTTTTGAACAATATGATTTTAATGATACTACAAATATACAAAACCTAGTAAGAAAAATCACAAAAGAGCATGGAACTATTTATGGTCTTATAAATAATGCTGCGTTAGGACATGATGGAATTTTAGGAACAATGCACAAAAACCAAATATCTGAACTTATAAAAGTAAACATTGAAGCTCCTATAATTTTAACAAAATATGTAAGCAGATCAATGTTAATGAAACTACAAGGTAGAATTATCAATATTGGCTCTATCATAGGAAGTACTGGCTTTAGTGGTTTGTCTGTTTATGGTGCAACAAAATCAGCAATGAGTGGTTTTACAAAATCACTTGCAAGAGAAGTAGGAAAAGCAAATATTACAGTAAACACTATAGCCCCTGGATATTTGCAAACA
The DNA here is from genome assembly GCA_964369325.1 of uncultured Arcobacteraceae bacterium. Taxonomy (GTDB): domain Bacteria; phylum Campylobacterota; class Campylobacteria; order Campylobacterales; family Arcobacteraceae; genus Marinarcus. The sequence goes on along the minus strand of CAYJFN010000161.1, from coordinate 535 downwards.
GATATGACAAGCAATTTACAAGGTGAAAAACTAGATAAAATAAAAAGAAGAAGCCCTTTGGGGAAATTAGCTACAGTTGAAGATGTTTCTTCAACAGTCTTATTTCTACTATCAAATGAGGCTAAAAATATAACGGGTAGTACTATTATAGTAGATGCTGGTAGTACGGCGTAAGAAAGGGAAATATGAAAAAAAGAGTTTTATTTTTTGGCTCAGGCAATGGTGCGTTAGAATATTTTGAAAAGCACAAAGATGAAATAGAGTTAATAGCTGTGCTTGATAATGATAAAGCAAAACATGGTAGTTTGTTTTTAGATAAATTTTTAATTGTTTCTCCAAATAAAATAAGTGAATTTGAATATGAACAAATCATTGTTGTGTCTCAATGGGCTAAAGATATAAAAACTAAACTACTAAAAGAGTTTCAAATAAACAGTTCAAAAATAGTTATACCTAAAAAGTCTGCAATAAAAAGAGCTGAATACCCTTTTGAAGATATAAAAACAATAGAACTTGCTAGAACCATCATAAAAGA
>CAYJFN010000160.1:0-4211 GCA_964369325.1 uncultured Arcobacteraceae bacterium | reverse complement strand
ATAAAAATGGAAAAGCAATCAACCCTGCAAGCATAATCAAAGTAACAAAAAACTCTTTAAAAGGTAAATCAAAAGAACAATTTATAGCCTATGCTAAAGATTTAAAAACAAATCTTTTACACACTGTTGCAAATAAACCAGAGCCACTAAATATTACAAAGTTAAAAACTACATTTACATCATTAAATAGTGAAGTATAAGATGAAGAACCATATTAAAGATCCTAAAAAGCTATTAGAGAATCTTGACAATCTTCATCCAAGTGATATAGCTTATTCTTTAAAAAAAATATACAAAAAAGATTTTGAGAACTTTTATCCTACATTAAAACAACTTCCAGATGAACTTCTTGGAGAAGTTATTTTAGAATTGCCTGAAAATATCAGAGAAGAGATATATTCAACTCTTAGTGTACAACAACTTACAACAGCAGTTGAAGAACTTGATTCAGATGACCAAACTGACTTTATTCAAGAATTAGAAGAGATTGACAAACAAAAAGCACAAGATATATTTGAAAATCTTGAAGAAGAAGACCAACAAGAGATTAATTGGCTAAAAAGATATGATGAACAAGAAGCTGGTGCATATATGCAAACAGAACTTTTTAGTGCAACAACAAATGAAAAAATTGGTGACTCAATAAAAAGGTTAAAGGAATTAAAAGAACAAAATGAATTAGAGAATATTCATCAAGTTTTTATTGTGGATAATGAAAAAATATTAATTGCTGCTATATCTTTAGAGGATTTAATTATCTTTGATTTTGAAAAAACATATGAAGATATTTTAAATATTGATGAAAACAGATTTAAGCCATTCAAAGTACAAGATGATGAAGATATAGATGTAGTTGCAAAGTCATTTGAGCAATATAACTTAAATGTTGTTGGAGTTGTAGGGTATCAAGGAATTTTAATAGGAAGAATCACAAGTGATGATATCATTGATGTAATTGAACAAAATGCAACTGAACAAATGTATCAACTTGCAGGGGTTAATGACGAGTTTGAGCAAGATGAAAATACTTTAAATGTTGCAAAAAAAAGAGGGCTTTGGCTTTTTATAAATTTAGCCACTGCCATTTTAGCATCACTAGTGATTGGCTTGTTTGATGAAACAATTGAAAAATACGTTGCTTTGGCAATTTTAATGCCAATAGTTGCATCTATGGGCGGCAATGCTGGAACTCAAACTCTTGCAGTTATGGTAAGGAAAATGGCACTTGGTGAAATTGATTTAGAAAATAGTAGTGATGCAGTAAAAAAAGAGGTTCTTATTTCTATTTTTAATGGTATGTTTTTTGCAGTAATTATTGGAATAATTGCATCTTTTTGGTTTAATACTTATATGCTTGGAGTTGTAATTGCACTTTCTATGGTGATAAACTTGTTTAGTGCTGGTTTTTTTGGAGCATCAATTCCATTGTTGCTGAAAAAATTCAAAGTTGACCCTGCTGTTGGAAGTACAGTTTTATTAACAACTGTTACTGATATTGTTGGATTTTTTAGCTTTTTGGGATTGGCAAAAATTATGTTAGTCTAATTAAAACCAACTTAAGCTCTAAGCTCAAATTGATTTTAATAGGTGTAAGATAATTATAATTATTTGTTTTTAGCTTCAGCTTCCATTTTAGCTTTCATCATAGCTTTTTTCTTTTTAATCATTTCTATATCTTTTTGTAAAATCTCTAAAGAGAATTTTTTTGTATAATCAAAATCTCTAAGTTCTCCACCAAACTCTTTTTGGAATTCTAATGCATCATCTTTACTATTAAATGCTATTTTACTTACACTTGACATTGTTCCCATAACTTTACTTCCTACTACATAAGTCATTTTTGTAGCATCTGAAAGTTTTTCAGTTTTAGCATCTACTGCCATATATTTTTTAACTTTTAGATTTTGCTCTTTCTCAGCTTTTACTAAATCTCTGATTGAACAGTATTGAATAATAGTTCCATCTTCTAACTCAACTGCATGAGATGTTTTCCAAAACATCTTTAAGCTCATTCCACACTCTTTACATCTGTGAGCATTTTCACCACCTTGTATAAACTTTGCATTATCACCTGTTGCTTGTTTGCTAAATGTCATAGCATGTAAATCAATACTTACTCCAAGTACTGCTGCTCCACCTAAAAGTGTAGTTCCTTTGATAAAATCTCTTCGATTTACTCCCATTTATTTCTCCTTAATATGCATTTTAATTGCTTAGTTAATTATTTCAAAATATTGTGGCTTATTTGTGTTAATTATTTGTTAATTTTGTAGAAGATTGTTATGTTTAATCTCTTAATATTACGTTAACCATGTTTTAAGTGACATCATCAAGCTATGTGGATCAATTGGTTTTGTCAAATAATCATTAAGCCCAAGAGCAATTCCTTTCTCTTTATCTTCTTTCATAGCATTTGCAGTAACTGCAATAATTGGAAGTGTTTCTTTAGAATATGAGTTTCTTATTATTTGCATTGCTTGAATTCCATCCATCACAGGCATTTGCATATCCATAAGTATAATATCAAAGTGCTTTTCTTTTATCATATCTACAGCTATTTGCCCATTCCCTGCAATAGAAATTTCTGCTTCAGTGCTTTTTAAAAGCTCTTTCATAAGAAGTTGATTAATTAAATTATCTTCAGCAACTAGAATATGTTTTCCTTTAAATTTAAATTCTTGCTTTTCAGTTGCAATAGTATCCTCTTTGTAATCTTCATCAATTTTTAAATAAATTTCTATTGTAAAAGTTGAACCAACTCCGACTTCACTTTTTGCATATATTGAACCATTCATTAATTCTGCAATTTGCTTACTTATAGTAAGTCCAAGCCCTGTTCCACCGAATTTTCTTGATATAGAGCTATCTGCTTGAGAAAATTGTTTAAAAAGAAGTTTTCCTTGTTCTTCACAAAAACCTATTCCTGAATCACTAACTTCAATACATATAGGAACAATGTTTTCTTCTTTTTCTATTGAAGCCATGTTTTTATTTGTTCCTAGCTTACAACTAACACATACTTCACCGCTTTCTGTAAATTTAATAGCATTACCAACAAGATTATTTAATATTTGTCCAATACGAACAGGATCGCCAATAAAATGTTTGTTCAATTGTTCATCATAATGAAATTTAAGATTTAAATCCTTATTTTTAGCACTATCATTATAAATAGACATAACGTTACTACAAATTTCATATAATGAAAAATGCACTTCTTCAAGCTCAAACATTCCAGCTTCTATTTTTGATGTGTCAAGCACATTATTTATAATACCAAGTAAGCTTTTTCCTGCTGTTTGAATTTTTTTAATATAATCAAGTTTTTTATCTTCGTCTTGATTATCTTCTAAGCATAAATAAGTAAGTCCTATAACTGCATTTAGTGGTGTTCTTATTTCATGACTCATATTAGATAAAAAATCACTTTTCATTTTATTTGCATCATCAGCTTTTTTAACCATATCACGCATAGAATTTACCATTTCTGCAAGAGCGTTATATAAAATACCTATCTCATCTTTACGATTAAATTGATTAATTCCGTAAAGCTTTTTTGTTTGTTCATCTTTGTTGCCACTATTAAATAATTTGGATATCTTTAGTTTTAGTTTTGTAAATAAAGATTTTTCTGCCATCCCAAAATCAAGATCTTCATCTAAAACTCCTTTTGAAACTTGCTCTGCATATCGAACTGCTTTTAATAAAGCATCAACAATATTTTTTACATAAAAAAAGATAATAATAGTAATAAGGAAAAGAGTTATTATTGCAATTTTAAAAGAGTTGTTTCTTATATTATTTCCAGGGGCTTCAAGTTCGTTTACGTCAATTATTGCAACTGCAATCCAATTTGCTTCTGGTAAAGTGTCATAATAAGCTAATCTTTGAGTTCCTTCAAAAGTGTAAATCATATTTCCTTCACCTTTTTCTAGAATCTCTTTTCCCCAATCATATTTTCCTAAATTCAAATCTAAAACATACTCATCATTATTATGAATAAATACAGTACCTTCTTGATCCACTACATATAGATAACCGGCATGACCTAAATGCATTCTTCCACTCATAGTATCAGTTAATTTAGAAACATTAAATACTACTCCTGTAATTTCATTAGTATCTATATCATAAACAGGGGAAGCTACATTGTAAACTACCATATCTTTATATTTATAAGGTGTTCCTATGGCAACTTTACCTTGCATAGC
>CAYJFN010000159.1:0-4245 GCA_964369325.1 uncultured Arcobacteraceae bacterium | reverse complement strand
AACTGTTTTACCTAAATAGCCCTCTATTAGGTCACTCATTGTTCATCCTTTCTTTTGGTTTGTTTACATACTTGTATCAATTATAATAATAAACAATAGATATTAGCACGTAAATTTTTTGTTAAAAATAATACCTAAAGATTTCTTGTAATATTATTATAAATGATAAAAAAATTTCCATTTTTTTTGTTTTAAAAGCCTATATATAGGCTTTTAAAAAATGAAACTTTTATTAATAAGTACTAAAAAGTTACATTTTCCTCATTTATTTAATAAAAAGAGAATCTATAGATATTTTTACTAAATCAAAAATTCCATCAATGCTTGGAATTGGTATAAAAAACAGTACAGCAGAACCAATTCCGCCCCAAATTATTAAAATAGCAATAGATGCAGTTGCAAAAGTTGATACTCTAAGATCATCAAATGATTCTTCCTGAAATTTTTTATTTTTTGGATAAAAATACATCATTGCTATTAGCTTTAAATAGTAATACATAGATACACAAGTTGCTAATATTGCATAAACTGCTAAATAAATATAACCTGCATTAATAGCTTCTGTAAATAAGTAAAATTTTGCTATAAATCCAATAGTAGAAGGAATTCCTGCAAGTGAGAATAAAAATATGGTCATCATTGCTGCTAAAAATGGTCTTTCTTGTGCTAAACCTTTAAAATCGTCATATGTTATTCTTATATTGGTTTGCGCAATAATATGAGAAACTAAACCAAATGCTCCAATTGCTGTAAGCAAATAAGCAAGAAGATAAAATAACAAAGAATATGCACTTTGAATATTTTCTCCCATAGCAATAAAACCTAACAATAAATAACCTGTATGCACAATAGAAGATCCTGCTAGCATTCTTTTAACGATTTTTTGTGTAAGAGCGAGCCAAGTACCAAGAGTTAATGTAAATAAAATTAGAACAGTTAAAATAGGATCCCAAAAATTTTGAATAGAAGGAAAACTTTGTAAAAACAGTCTTAAAAATAGTGAAAATATTGCTACTTTAAATACAGATGCCATAAATGCAGTTACTAAAACAGGAGCTCCTCTATAAATATCAAGTACCCAAGATTGAAATGGGAAAGCTGCAACTTTAAAGATAAAAGTAAATAAAATCAAAGTCAACCCTATATAAACTAGAGTTAACTCACTGTTTTCATGTGTTGTTATATACAGTGATAATTCATTTAGTTGAGTAGTTCCTGTTGCTCCAAAAATCAACACAACTCCTAACAAGTAAAAAGCACCTACAAAAGCACCTAAAACCAAGTATTTAAAAATTGCTTCTACCCTTTTGCTGTTATTTGTGTTAAAACCTACTAAAATATATACACTAAACGATGCAATTTCAAGTGCTATATATGCGGTTATAAGTTCATTTGAATTTGCAAATAATAACATTCCAAAAAGTGCAAATAGAGTAATAGAGTAAAATTCTCCTTTTATATATGTTCTTTCTTGAGCATAGTGTTCGCCAATTAAAATAAAAAATAAAGTTCCTACAATTAATACGATATTAAAAAAATTTGAAAAGCTATCAAATACTAATAAATCATACAAATAGTTATTATAAGGTTTGAATGAATATGAATCTCCAATTGAATAAAAACTAAAACAAAGTGCTAAAAACAAAAAAAGAGCAGATACTAATATATGAGTTTTAATTGAAACTTTATCATACATACTTAAAAACATTAAAACTAAAGCAGCTATTAAAACAATAATTACAGGCAATATAGTTATATTTTCCATCATTTTTGTGCTCCTAAGTTTAAGATGTCTGTTAAGTAATATGTCACAGATGGTTCAAATTTATCAATAAATGGGTCGGGATAAATTCCCATTAATAAAACCAAAATTACCAATGGAGTAAGACCTAGAATTTCTTTTAAATTTAGATCTCTCATTTTAAGAGCAACACCTTCTTTTTTTTGCAAAATTGCTCTTTGAAACATCCATAACATAAATGAAGCCGCAATTAATACAGTTAATGCAGAAGCATATCCCATAATTTCATTAAATTCAAATATTCCAAATATAATTAGTAGTTCTGAAACAAAACCATTTGTACCTGGAAGTCCAACATTTGAAAAAAGCATAAGTGCAAAAATAAATGTAAAAATTGGAGCTTGTTTAGCAATACCTCCTAAGTCGCTTATAGTTTTAATTCCAGTTTGATCATAAAGTACACCAATAAGTAAAAACAGTGCTCCTGTTGCAATAGCGTGTGCAATAATCAAATATAATGCACCACCTAATCCATATTCATTTAGAGAAAAAACACCAGCAGCTATAAAAGAAAGGTGTGAAGCTGAAGAATATGCAAACATTCTTTTTATATCATTTTGCATAAGTGCAGCTATTCCAAAATATATAAGCCCAAATAATCCAACAAAAACAAACCAACTAGAGTACTCGATATAAACATCAGGGAATAATGGAATCATAAATCTTACAACAGCATAAATACCAATTTTTGCCATAATTGATGATAACAAAAATACTGCACCTGTTGGAGCATTTTTGTAAGTTTCCATAATCCAAGTATGAAATGGGAAGAGAGGAATTTTAATTGCAAATGCAGTTAAGAAACCTAAAAATAGCCAGAATTTTTCTTGATATGAGAATGTTGTAATTTTTGTTAAATCAGAATATTGATAGCTCCAGTATCCAAACTCTTGATAAAAAGCAAGTCCTAAATAAATAATTGCTAAAAACATCATCAGTGAACCAAAAATAGTATAAACAGTAACTTTAATTGTTGTAAATACTTTATTTCCACTACCAAATGTACCAATCATTAAAAATATTGGAAGTAGCATAATTTCCCAAAATACATAAAATAGGACAATATCTAAAGATAAGATAGCACCAGTTACTCCCGTTTGAATAAGTAACATTTTTACCCAATACTCTTTTGTTCTTCCTTCCCATAAAAATAGATAAACAACAGGAATTAAAATAGCAATCATCATTAAAATAGTTAGTGAAAATCCATCAACGCCAATGTAATAATTAATTCCATAATTAGCAATCCAAGGTACATTGGTAACAAATTGTATTTCACTATTTGGCTCATAACCTAAATAAATTTTTAATACAAGTACAAAAATGATTAGCGATGTAATAAATGCAATATTTCTAACATCTTCAACTTTAGTTGCACCTATCATCAAAATAAAAGCTACAAAAGCTGGTAAAAAAATAATAAATGATAATAAATCTGCACCCATATTATTGTCCTATTAGTGAAATATAAAGATATAAGAAAGTACAACTCATACCAAGTAGCATGTATAAAGCATAAAATCTTACATTTCCATTTTGTAAAAAGGCAAGTTTCTTACCAAAATTAACAAATTCTTTGCAAGCAAGCATTATTGTACCATCTATGAATTTTTCATCAATAACTTTATCTATAAAGACACTTAACTTTTTTAGTGGTTTGACAAATAAAATATCATATAACTCATCAATATAAAATTTGTTTCCTATAATTCCATCTTCAGTTTCCGGTTTAGTTAAATCAAATTTAGCATACTTTAAATAAGCTACTAAAATCCCAATGGATGCAACAGCAATGCTTGACATCATCAAAATATATTCAGTTGAGTGTGCCATATGTAAAGTTGAAGATTGAAGTTGAGCTAGCCATGTGTCAACTTGGTGTTCTCCTCCAAAAATAACAGGAAAGTTTAAAAAACCAGCAAAAACTGCTCCAATTGCTAAAACAACAAGAGGGAAAGAGATAGTTTTGTCTGTAGAAGCTTTTGGAACTTCATGCCCGTTTGGTGCAACAAAAACAATAAAATATAGTCTAAACATATAAAATGCAGTTAAAAATGCAGTAAAAATGCCAATACCATAAATGACAAATTGTTCTTGTTGAAATGCGGCTGCAAGTATTGCATCTTTTGAGAAAAACCCAGAAAATGGTGGGATTCCTGCAATTGCAATAACTCCTATTAGAAAAGTAGCTTTTACAACTGGTTGATAGACTCTATGTTGTGCCATTTTAAAAATGTTTTGCTCATGATGAAGAGCTAGTATAGCTGCACCTGCTCCCATAAATAGCATTGCTTTAAAAAATGCATGTGTAAAAACATGAAATAATCCTGATGAGTAGAAACCTAATCCAACAGCTATAAACATATATCCAAGTTGACTCATAGTTGAGTAAGCAAGTATTTTTTTAATATCAGTTTGTCTTGTTGCAATAATAGCTGCAAGTA
>CAYJFN010000158.1:0-4253 GCA_964369325.1 uncultured Arcobacteraceae bacterium | reverse complement strand
CCTGGGTAAGAACTTGTGCTTTATCTGTCATGGCTTTGTCTAATCCTTGGTTATAGGTGAACGTAAACGGGAGCATGATACGGGAAAGCGCTACGACACGCAAGAGGGCACCGCGCGGAAATTAGTAAAATATTTCTTTTTCGTTGTATAAAAAAGCAAGATGTGTTTCTTGTACTGTAATATCATGTGCTTTGTGTAGTAAGGGGAAAGCGGAAAAAGAAAAATTTTCTCGTAGTTCTTCGAGAAAAACAGGGCGCATGGGGCATCCTTTCTCAAAGCCTGCTAAATGAGCTAATAGTCCGAGAATACGCTCGGGGCTTACTCCGTCGTTACGTAATGCTTGTAAAGATAAGGCGCTATGCCTTTTAGCTAAGCGCTCCCCGTGATTGTCTAACAATAGAGGAACGTGTGCGTATTTGGGCGTAGGATAGCCTAAAAGGTGTTGTAAATAGAGTTGGCGTGGTGTGGAAGGTAAAATATCTGCTCCGCGCACAATATGTGTGACATTTTGTGCGGCATCATCAACAACAACAGCGAGCTGATAGGCTATGACGCCGTCAGAGCGGCGAATTGCAAAATCTCCGCCAAGTTGCTGTAAATCAAAAGCCTGCGTTCCATAAAGTGCGTCTATGAAATGTATTTTTTGTGTGTTTTGACAGTGAAGTCGCACACATGCTTTGCGCCCTTCTGCTTCCTTGCGTGTTCGCTCTTCGGGGCTTAGCTGAGCGCAAATACCGGGGTAGGGTGCCCCGCAATCGTCTACATGCGGTGCTCCTGCAAGCGTCCGTAATTCTTTACGAGTACAGTAACAGGGGTATGTATAGCCTTTTTCTTCTAGAAAATTAAGAGCTTGTGTGTATGCATGATGGCGTGTGCTTTGATAGAGGGTTTCTCCGTCCCATGTTAAGCCAAGCCAGCGTAAATCTTTTTCAATATTTTGTGCGTATTCACTGCGAGAGCGCTGTGGGTCTATATTTTCCATACGTAAGATGAGAGAGCCTTGTGCCGTCGCGTGTTGTTTTTGGGGAGATTTTGCCCATAACCAAGCCCATAAAAAAGACCATGCATTACCTAAGTGTAAAAAGCCTGTAGGGCTGGGCGCTAGACGTCCTTTATGACTGAAGAGGGAGGGTGTTTCGTCCATGAATTGTTCTGTACGTGGCTTCTATGCTTTGAAATATGTAGGGAGATGCGGCATTAATCAAGTAACAGAATAAAATAAATTTTATTCATTTTTGTTGATATATGAGGCTTTTTTATCTCAAAAAACTACCTATACGTCGTATATTATATGCTTTTCACTAGAACATACTACTGCTGTGTAGTATTAACACTATCATGTTAGTGAGTTGTTCAGCTTCTCGTGTTCTAGTATATAGCAATATGTCATGCGGCGCAAGGTAGGTAAAAAGTACTAAAAAGAAGAAATACGCTTGAAATTGGGAATGATTGTCCCCTTGCCTTCCAGTTCAGACAGGCGTATAAGCAGGGCATGGAAAAAAAGCTAGATTGCCCTCAATGTGGTGCCACTGTTATTAGTTATAGAAATCCCTTTCCGACAACGGATGTGATTATTTATGACCCTGAAAATAGTGCGCGTGGTGTCGTTCTTATTGAACGCATGAACCCGCCTTATGGTTTTGCCATTCCCGGTGGATTTATTGACTATGGGGAAAGTGCTGAGCACGCTGCTGTGCGTGAAATGCGCGAAGAAACTTCTTTAGATGTAGAACTTCTTGGCCTTTTAGGGGTGTATTCTGCTCCACATCGTGACCCAAGATCACACACTATGAGTGTGGTGTATGTGGGCAAAGCTACAAACCCTGATGCCCTGTGCGCAGGTGATGATGCTAAACATGCGGCTTTTTATCCGCTTAACGCTTTACCGGAGCTCGCCTTTGATCATGGTGCAGTGTTAGAGGATTTTAAGCAATTTTTACAAAATAAGCGCACTCTTGCTCCCATAAACACGGCGTGTACGTCAGTTAAATAATGAGATAAGACGAAAGGATAGATGCGTATGTATGCCTCTTTACAACATTGCGTTGCTGATTTAGAAAAACATGGGCATTTGGTGCGTATTGATACCCCTGTTGATGCCAATCAAGAAATAGCGCTGATTCAACGCCGCGCTTTTGAAAAAAAATCTCCGGCACTGCTTTTTACGCAGGTGAAAGATTGCGCCTTTCCCATGTTGGCGAATTTGTACGCAACGAAAGAGCGTATGCATTTTATTTTTCGCCATACTTTGCCCACATTAGAATTTCTTTTTAAAGTGAAAGCGGATCCGCTTTTAGCTCTTAAAAAACCGTGGAAAGCCTTGAGTTTGCCTCGTATGCTTTTTCACGCTTTACCTAAAAAAGTACGCCAAGGTTCTGTGATGGAATGTCAGGCAAAGCTCTCAGATTTGCCACAGCTTACCTCTTGGCCTATGGACGGCGGCCCCTTTGTAACCTTACCGCTTGTTTATAGTGAACAGCCTGCAAAGCCGGGTTTTATGGGCTCAAATCTTGGTATGTACCGAGTGCAATTGGGCGGAAATGAATATATTCCCAATGAAGAAGTAGGGCTACATTATCAAATTCACCGTGGTATTGGGGCGCATCATATGGCGGCGCTAGAGCAAGGAAAACCTTTACCTGTACGTATTTTTGTGGGTGGACCTCCTGCTATGACGGTTTCTGCTGTTATGCCTCTGCCAGAAAATCTTTCTGAACTCTTTTTTGCCGGCGCTTTAGGCGGAAGACGTGTACACATGATAGCAGGGGAGGCCGTGAATGATGGTTGCGCACTCCCTCTTTGGGCACAAGCAGATTTTTGTATTAGCGGGCATATACTGCCGCAGTGCAAGCCAGAAGGCCCTTTTGGGGATCATCTTGGTTATTATAGTCTTGCACATCCCTTTCCTGTCCTTAAAGTCAGTTCTGTTTTTCACCGTAAAGATGCTATCTGGCCTTTTACTTCTGTGGGGCGCCCGCCGCAAGAAGATACACTTTTTGGCGAATTTATTCATGATCTTACGGGTCCGTTAGTGCCGCAAGTTTTTTCAGGTGTGCATGAAGTGCATGCCGTTGACGCTGCCGGCGTGCATCCTCTTTTGCTTGTTATCGGTAGTGAGCGATATACGCCATTTGCGGAAGAACGCCGTCCGCAAGAATTACTTACATGCGCTTGTAATGTGCTTGGGAATACGCAAACAGCGTTAGCAAAGTATTGCTTTATTACCGCGCGAGAGGATAACCCGCAGTTAACAACGCATGATGTAGAAGCATACTTTACGCATGTACTTGAAAGAACACATCTTGATAGAGATTTACACTTTATTACCAAAACAACCATTGATACGCTTGATTATTCTGGGAGCGGCTTAAATGCCGGCTCTAAGCTTATTTGGGCTGTGGCAGGTAAGCCGTGCCGCAGTCTTGGCAAGGAGCTTCCAAGCGATATACCTTTACCGCAAGATTTTGGTAATATAAAGCTGTTTTCACAAGGGATACTCCTTGTGCAAGGGCCTAAAGATACCCGTGACGTAAGCTTACGCGGCACGCAAGATGTACGTATGGAAGAGCTGGCTCTTGCTTTGCAACATTTACCAAATAAAGAGCAATTCCCGCTTGTTGTGGTGGTAGATGATTGCGATTTTGTGGTAAAAACGTGGAATAATTTTTTATGGGCAGTGTTTACGCGCTCAGACCCTGCTACAGATATTTACGGCGTGCATGCGCACGTGCAAAGTAAGCACTGGTCATGCGAGGCGCCGCTTATTATTGATGCGCGTTTAAAAGCGTATCAAGCCCCCGCTTTAGAAGAAGACCCGGCCATTGTACAACGTGTAGAAGCCCTTGGTGTCAAGGGTGGCCCCTTACATAACTATATCTAGGAAGGAAAATCGTGAAAGTAGCTCTTTTGCAGTGCAACACCATAACCGGTGATATTGTAGGTAATATGGATAAAATATTACGCAGTGTGAAAAATGCCACAGCTTCAGGCGCAGGGCTTTGTATTACCCCTGAACTGGCTTTATGTGGTGTGTCTCCACAAAATTTATTATTTTCACCTGGCTTTATCGAAGGTTGTCACAAAGCATTGCAAAAAATGGCTCAAAGGCTTAAAGGCGGTCCTGCTGTGCTTGTGGGGGCTCCCATGCCTACAGCGCAAGGAAATACGCTTACCAATGCAGCTGTGCTTGTGCATAACGGTACTTTTTCTGTGGTTTCTAATAAAATTTTAGGTCAAACGTGCGAAAATAATAG
>CAYJFN010000157.1:0-4272 GCA_964369325.1 uncultured Arcobacteraceae bacterium | reverse complement strand
TTACTAAAATATTATCAACTATTTTAAAAGAACCATCTCTTGTTAAAACTACATCTCCATTTGCATTTTGTATTTTAAAAAAAGTGTCATTGTGTTTAAGTGCAAAATCTAATGGATTTCCAGTTTGTGCAAGAGGTCCCATTTCTTCATTTGAAAATTTTGAATTCAATTTTGGAACAGTATTTGTAACAATATTTAGCTCTCTAATTAGTGGCGAATGTTTATGAGCTTTATTTAAATAATTGTTAAAAGTCCCTTCTGTCATAGCTGTTTCTTTAAATCCATTAGTATTTGCATTTGCTAAATTATTAGAAATCATATCAACTCTATTTATTTGATTAATCATTGCTGCTGCTAATGGATAATTTGAATTCATTATATTTCCTTACTTATATTATTTATTAAACTCTGCTATTAATGCATCTAAATCATCTGCGCCTACCAAATCTGGAGTGTTATCTCCGTGAATATGTTTAGCCACAGAAATTTCTTCATATTTTTCATCTTCTTCGAATAAATTATTTAAATAAAGTGCAAGTTTCCTAATCACAGACATAACTCTTTCAATTTTTTGTCTATTTATATCATTAAACTGCATTAATTCCATCGCTTCAAAAAGCTTCATATCTTCTTCATTGAGTCTATTTTTCGTATCTTTTGTTATCTCTTTGATCAGATTTATTTCTGCTAGATTCTCTTCAAAGAGCTTTATATTTGGGAACTTATGTGTAAGAGTGTTTAAAAGTTCACTTTGCTTATCTAAAAAATCATCAATTTTTTTATTGTTTTTTTGAACAATTGCATTATCATCTAAAATATAACTTAATACATCAAATATTTGACCAGCTTTTTCTTCATTGTCATTTGCAACTTCACTAAGTTGGCTTACAACTTTAGTACTTGGCTCTGCAGGAAAAGGAAATTCTGCCTTTTCAATCTTATCTTCAGCCCAAGTTTTAGCTTTTTGTTCAAAATCTTCACTTTCTAAATTATATTCGTTGTCGTTTTCTTCTGGAGTATCAATATTTTGTAGCTCTTCTTCAACAACAATATCATCTTCCATATTTTCAATTTCATTTAAAACTTCAGAGATATTGTCTTTTACATCTATTACATCTAAATTTTTTTCTTCTGTTTCTATAATAAAAGGAGTTTCTTCAATAAACTCATTACTTTCATTTGTTTCTTCAAGTAGCTTTGCAATATCATCTTCGCTCATTGAATAACTTGATTCTTCTTGCTCTACTTCTTCTACAACATCAGTATTCCCACTATCTGAAACATCAAGACCATTCATTAAAGCTTCTATTTCTTCTTGACTCATACTCATTTTGTAAAACCTTTTTGATATTTCTTATTTTAAAACGCTATCTAATTTTTCTTTTAAAACTTCCGCACTAAATGGTTTAACAATATAATTATTTACACCAGCTTTTAGTGCTGTAATTACTTCACTTTTACCACCTTCAGTTGTAATCATAATAACTGGTATACTTTGGTGCGTGCCTTCACTTCTAATTTTTTTCACAAGCTCTAAGCCATTCATATTTGGCATATTCCAATCTGTCAAGACTATATCATAGCTATTGTTAGATAACTCTTTCCACGCCTTTACTCCATCTTCTGCTTCATCAAAATCTTCTTTTGAAAACCCAAGCTGCATAACAACATTACCAATTATTCTTCTCATAGTTGAACTATCATCGACAATAAGAATCTTCATTTTCTACCTTCTAACTATTCTTACTAATAAATTTGGTAATATTATAATTAAATTGATTTAAATATATACTTAATAATTTAAAAAAGAGTTGTAAAATTTAATCTAATTTTAAAAGTTCTTTAAATATAATTTAAGTAATTACGAGTCTAACGCTAAGGATAGAGATGATAAGAGGGTTATATACTGCTGCTACAGGAATGAATGCGCAACAACATCAAATTGATGTTACATCAAATAATATTGCAAATGTTAACACAATTGGTTTTAAAAAAGATAGAGCTGAATTTCAAGATTTGATGTATGAATCTTTAAATTATACAGCAGGAAAAACTTCACAAGACACTATAAACCCTACAGGAATTGATGTAGGATTAGGAGTTAGAGTATCTGGTATTCAAAAAGATTTTGTACAAGGTGATCTAAAACTTACAGGAAATTCACTTGATTTAGCAATTGAAGGGAAAGGTTTTTTTCAAATAACTCTTCCTAGTGGAGAATTAGCTTACACAAGAAATGGTGCATTTAAACTAAATGAAGAAGGATCCGTTGTAAATGGAGATGGCTATTTAGTTGAACCAGAAATTGTTATCCCAAATACATATACAGATATTTCTGTTGCACGAGATGGAACTGTTACTGCACTTGACCCGCAAACTGGAAGTATTGAAGAGATGGGACAAATTACTATTGCTGATTTTATAAACTCTGCTGGACTAAATCCTTTAGGTGACTCATTATTTCAAGCAACAACAGCATCAGGAGATCCTATTGAAGGTGTTGCGACAGAAGATGCTTTTGGTGGAATTAGACAAGGAATGATAGAATCTTCAAATGTTGCTTTAGTGAATGAAATGATTGATCTAATTACAGCACAAAGAGCATATGAAGCAAACTCTAAATCAATTACAACAGTTGATGATATGTTGTCAATTGTTAATAACTTAAAAAGATAATAGCTAAAATTTATGGATTTAAATGAACTTAAACGTATTCGAAAAGAGAATATTTTAAATCATAAAAGAAAGAAAAAAGAGTATTATTTAAGAAAAAAGCTTGAGCAAAAAATGACTGCAACAACAAACTCTATAAAATTAGAGTTTGACTATGAAAAAGAATTACAAGGTAATTTTTTTGCTCAAACAATAAAAGAAATTGCAAGAAAACAAAAATCACATGTTGATACAAGAAAAGAAAAAATTATAGAAAAACTTCTTGCTTACAAAGAACAAAAACAACAATATTATATTGAAAATAGAGAAAGAAGATTAAAATATGATAAAGAATATCGTGACAAAAAAAAAGAAGAATTAAAAGAATACAGAAAAAACTACTATGAAAGAAACAAAGATAAAATCTTAGAAAAACAAAAAGAAAAAAGAAAATCAAAGAGTTCAAATGGAAAATGAAGAAAAAACAAACCTACAAACAGAAGATATAGAAATAGAAGGACTAGAAAGAGACTTTCCTCTTGAAGAAGAACAAGCTATTAAAGAGCAACTCTTTGGAGATGATGGGGTAGCTGAAGAATCTCAAGAAGAAAATTCTTCAAATGAAAAAGAGCCACTACTACAAAGTGAAGAAAAAGACTCAATAGAAGAAGTAGTAGAAACTCCAAAAATAACTAATGAATCAAATACTCTTAGCGAACAAAAAGAAAGTACAGAAAAAACTACGGCTAAAAATAAAAATCCATTTAAAAATAATATGAAATTAATTATTATTGTTCTAATCACCCTTATAACTGCGATAATAATATTTATTTTATTCAGCTCAAGCAAAGAAGAACCAACTCAATCTACAGAAGAGATGAGAACAAAATTACCAGAAGTTGAAAGCTATAAGTTCAAACTTGATCATATAAGTATTCCTAGAATTAATGAAAAACTAGAATTGTTGACAAAATACGAGTTACTAGGAGTTAGTCCGGAAGAGTATGAAAAACAAGAAAAAATAAAAGAATTGAAAAGAAAACAAGAAGAAGATGCTTTGAAGGCAAAACTAGAAGAAGATGCTAAGAAAAAAGCTCTTGAACAAAAATTGGCTTTAGAGAAAAAAAGAGCCGAAGAAGAGAAACTTGCACTTGAAAAGAAAAAAGCTTTAGAAAAAAAACTTGCACTTGAAAAAAAGATGCTTGAAGAAAAATTGGCTTTAGAAAAAGCAAAATTAGAAAAAGAACAAGAGGAAAAAAAAGCTCAAGATAATCAAAATAATATGGTTGCAACAAGTGATAAATCTAATTTATTAGATGATAAAAACAAATTCTTAGGATTTATTCAGATAAACACAAACAAAAAAGCTATTTATAAAAGCTATTTAATAGAAGTTAAAAAGATTGATTCAAGAGTAAATCCTTGTAGGAACATAGATAATTCTATCCAAGTTTTTATAGGACCATTGAATAAACAAGATAATGTTGATACTTTGATAAACTCTTTTAAACAAAATAAAATCTCAGATGATGTTGCTTTTGTAGAGCTTACAAAAGAGGAGTTTGCAACAAGATGTAATATTTTTGAGAACTAATTTAAGAGTTCTCTAAAATAGCAAAG
>CAYJFN010000156.1:0-4305 GCA_964369325.1 uncultured Arcobacteraceae bacterium | reverse complement strand
TGTAAATTTTCTACATTTAAACTCTTATTATACTTAATTTTGATAAAATTGTGCAGTTTTAGTCAAACTAAACTGTAAAAAATATGGAGGAATGAATGTTAGACATAAGTCCTATATTATTGCTTAGCTCTGGGGTAATTTTTTTACTTGTTATTGCCAGACTAAACAGTTGTCTATTTAAACCTTTACTAAAACACATGGATGATAGAGCTGAATCTATTAAAAAAGATTTAGAGAATGCAAAATCAAACAGTGCAGACGTAGATGGTATGCTGGCTGAAGCAAATGATGTTATTGCAAAAGCTAAAAAAGAAGCTGCTGCAATTAGAGAAAAAGCTTATAATGAAGCAAAAATTGTTGCTGAAACAAAACTTACTTCTGCAAAAACAGAATTAGAAACTCAATATTCTGAATTTACAAAAGAATTAGAAAATGAAGCAGCAGCACTTAAAGATTCATTAATGGCTTCTATGCCTCAATTTAATGAGAGCCTAAAAGCTAAGCTTAATTCAATATAAGGAGAAAGGGTGAAAAAAATATTATTAATGTTATTAGCTTTTACTCCTTTAGCACTATTTGCTGCAGAGGGTGTTGAAACTGATATTGTTCAAAGAACTGTGAATTTTATCATTTTCGCTGGAATTTTATGGTATTTACTAGCTGAAAAAATAAAAGTTTTTTTTGTTAGTAGAAGTTTAGGTATTCAAGCTGAGCTTGATAAGGTACAAGATAGTTTAAAAGAGTCTCAAGCAAAAGTAGATAATGCTGCTTTAAAACTTGATGAAGCTAAAAAGCTAGCTATTGAAATTGTAAATTCTGCAAATGAAGAGATTGATTCTATTAAATCAAAAGTTGCACAATCTACTGAAAATGAAATAGCTCATTTAAAGAAAAGTTTAGATGAAAAAATCAAATTAGAAACAAGAAAAGCAAAAAAAATTGTTGTTGAAAATATTTTAGAAGAATTACTTAGTAATGAAAATATTGGTGTTTCTCAAGATGAATTAGCAAATATTGTTATTAAGAAGGTGGCGTAATGACTGATTTAATAGCAAAAAGATATGTAAAAGCGTTATTAGAAGGAAGTGAACTTTCTGCTGTAACTACTGTTTGTGATGAATTAGGTAAAATCTCTTCTGCTTATACAGATGAAAAATTTGTTTCTATTATCTCTTCTTCTGAAGTTGTTAATAGTGCTAAGGTTGATTTTATTTTATCATTAGTTGATAATCTAAGTTTATCAACAACTAATTTAATTAAACTTTTAGGCGATAATAAACGATTAAATATTATCCCATTTATCTACAATGAGTTAAAAACTCAAATATCAATATTAAATAATAGTTATACTGGTGTTGTTTATACAAATAAAGAGCTTGAAGCTAGTTATGTTAATTCAATTACAGATAAGTTTAGCAAAAAATTTAATGTTAATTTGACTTTAGAGCAAAATGTTTGTGATTATGATGGTATAAAAGTTGATATTGATGGACTTGGTGTTGAGATAAGTTTTTCAAAAGAGAGATTAAAATCTCAGATGATTGATCATATTTTAAAAGCAGTTTAGAATTTATAAAGGAGAAAATGAATGAGTGCAAAGATTCAAGCAGATGAAATTAGTTCTATTATAAAAGAAAGAATTAATAACTTTGAATTAAATGTAGATGTAAACGAAACTGGTAAGATTATTTCTTATGCAGATGGTATTGCACAAGTTTACGGTCTTAAGAATGTTATGGCTGGTGAGCTTGTTGAGTTTGAAAGTGGAGAAAAGGGATTAGCTTCTAACTTAGAAGAGTCTTCTGTTGGGGTTGTTGTTCTTGGAAAAGGTGAAGGATTAAGAGAAGGAACTTCTTGTAAAAGAATAGGAAGACTTTTAGATACTCCTGTAGGTGAAGGATTAATTGGTAGAGTTGTTAATTCACTTGGTGAACCAATTGATGGTAAAGGTGCTATTAATGCAACTGAGAGAAGATTTGTTGAAGAAAAAGCTCCAGGAATTATGTCAAGAAAATCTGTTCATGAGCCTTTACAAACTGGTATTAAAGCAATTGATGCACTTGTTCCAATTGGTAGAGGGCAAAGAGAGCTTATTATTGGAGATAGACAAACAGGTAAAACAACTGTTGCTGTTGATACAATTCTTAACCAAAAAGGTGAAAATGTAATTTGTATCTATGTTGCAATTGGACAAAAATCATCTTCAATTGCTTCTGTTGTTAGAACATTAGAAGATTCAGGTGCAATGGATTATACAATTGTTGTTAATGCTTCTGCTTCTGATTCAGCTGCATTACAATTCCTAGCACCATATACAGGTGTTACAATTGGTGAATACTTCAGAGATAATGGGAAGCATGCTTTAATTGTTTATGATGATTTATCAAAACATGCAGTTGCATATAGAGAAATGTCTCTTATTTTAAGAAGACCTCCAGGAAGAGAAGCTTATCCAGGGGATGTATTCTATCTACATTCAAGACTATTAGAAAGAGCTGCTAAAATGTGTGATGAAAAAGGTGCTGGTTCTATGACTGCGTTACCAATTATTGAAACACAAGCAGGAGATGTTGCTGCATATATTCCAACTAACGTTATTTCTATTACAGATGGACAAATTTTCTTGGAAACTAACTTATTTAACTCAGGTATTAGACCGGCTATTAACGTAGGTCTTTCAGTATCAAGAGTTGGAGGGGCTGCACAAATTAAAGCAACAAAACAAGTTGCTGGTACACTAAAACTTTCTTTAGCACAATATAGAGAACTAGAAGCATTTGCACAATTTGCATCAGACTTAGATGAATCTACTAGAAGAGAGCTAGAATTAGGTCAAAGAATGGTAGAAGTTTTAAAACAAGGTGTTAATAAACCACTTGTTATAGAAAAACAAATTGTTGTTATTTATGCTGGTACTAAAGGTTATTTAAATGATGTAGCAGTTGGAGATGTTGTAAGATTTGAAAATGAGTTACACGCTTTCATCGAGCAAAAATATTCTAACATTCTTCAAAACATTAAATCAAGCAAAAAACTTGATGATGAAACTGAAGCTGTGTTAAAATCAGCATTAGAAGAGTTTAAAACTGTTTTCAATGCAAACTAAGGATTAGCAATGGCTAACTTAAAAGAAATAAAACTAAAAATCGGAAGTGTATCTAATACGCAAAAGACAACAAAAGCAATGAAACTTGTATCTTCTGCTAAGCTTACTAGAACGCGACAGCTTTCTGAGCAGTCAAGAGCGTATGCTAATAAGATTAATGAGGTACTTTCAGAAATTGCACATAGAGTTAGCAAAGTTCAAGGGGAAGAAAATGTTAGTAAAGCATTTGTTCCAAACAATAATCCAAAAACGATAGATATCGTTTTTGTTACAGCTGATAAAGGACTTTGTGGTGGTTTTAATATGACAACTATTAAAACAGTTAGTAAACTTAAAGCTGATTATGAAGCTAAAGGTATTAATGTAAGATTGAGAGCTGCTGGAAGAAAGGGAGTTGATTTCTTTTCTTTTCAAAGAATTGATTTGTCGCAAACAGTAAGTGATCTTTCTTCTGCTCCTGATTACGAAAGAGCTTGTAATTTTATTGATGAGGCAGTTAAAGATTTTAATAATGGATTAACAGATAAAGTTGTATTAGTTTATAATGGATTTTTGAATATGCTTTCTCAAGAAATTAGAATAAGAGAATTACTACCTATTAGTTTAGAAGATGCAACATTAAGTGAAAATGAAACATCTATGTTAGATATTGAGCCAGATGACGATAGTGAAGTTTTAGATGAATTAACTGGAAAATACATTGATTTTAATATGTATTATGCATTAATTGACTCTTTAGCAGCTGAACACAGTGCTAGAATGCAAGCAATGGAAGCAGCAACAAATAATGCAAAAGAGAGAATTGAAACTTTAACAATTGAATACAATAAAGCTAGACAAGCTGCAATTACAACAGAGCTGATAGAGATTATCAGTGGTGTTGAATCATTAAAATAAGATAAAGGAGCTGCCCGTATGAAAGGTAAAATTATTCAGGTAATGGGTCCAGTTGTTGACGTAGAGTTCGACGGATACTTACCAGAAATAAATGAAGCAATTGATGTTGTTTTAACAAATGAAAACGCTGATAGATTAGTTTTAGAAGTTGCTGCGCACATTGGTGATAGCAGAGTTAGAACAATTGCAATGGATATGACTGAAGGTTTACAAAGAGGACAAGAGTGTAATGCTACAGGTGGTCCTATTCAAGTTCCAGTTGGAGAAGCTGTACTTGGAAGAATCTTTAACGTAATTGGTGA
>CAYJFN010000155.1:0-4335 GCA_964369325.1 uncultured Arcobacteraceae bacterium | reverse complement strand
ATAGTATCATACATAATTTGAGTACATTTAACTTCACCAATTACTGTTGGATTAGTCATGGTTTGTGCAAATAAAAGTGCTAAAATATCGCCTTTTACATTGTTGTTTTTTGTTAAAAATGCAATTCTATCTGCATCACCATCATAAGCAAAACCATATTCAAAATCATTTTCTAAAAGTTTTTTTATCTCTTTTAGATTTTTCTCTTCACTTGGGTCTGGGTGGTGGTTTGGAAAAGTTCCATCTGGTTGAAAATATAATTCACCATAATTTAGTTCAAGGGCTTTTAAAATATCACTTAAAACAGTGTCTGCTACACCATTTCCACAATCAAAGATAAGTCTTTGTGGCATACCCTTTAAGTGAGCAAACTCTTTTATCATATAATCAACATATAGTTTTTTAGCATCAATAAACTCAAACTCTTTATTGTCTTGAATATCTAAAGATGAGTTTGCAATAATTTGCTCACCTAAACTATAAATATCCTCTCCAAAAAATGGTTCATTGTCTATAGTGATTTTAAATCCATTGTACTCACTTGGATTGTGGCTTCCTGTAATCATTACTGAAGCATTTGGTTTTGCATCATTAAACTCTTGAAAAGAGGCAAAATAATTTACTCCAGTTGCTACCATTCCCATACCCAAAACTTTGCAATTTGCTTTGTTAAATCCTGAGTTTAAGTATTCAAAGAGTTCATTTGAGTGAACTCTTGCATCATATCCAACAACAACCACAGGATTCTTTTCCCCTGTTCTTTTTATAGTTTCAAGCCCTAAAAAATACCCAATAAGTTTTACACTTTGTTCGTGTAGTTCTTCCCCTACTACACCTCTAATATCATATTCCCTAAAAATAGATTTATTTATCACTAATACCCTTTTGTTTTGATTGTTTTACAATAGTCAAGTTATCTAACTTGACCATTTCCTAAAATTTTAAATTTGTAAGTTGTTAAATCGTTTATCCCCATTGGGCCTCTGGCATGAAGTTTGTTTGTAGAAATTCCAACTTCTGCACCCATCCCAAAAGCTCCACCATCCGTGAATCTTGTACTTGCATTTGCATACACACAAGCTGCATCAACATTGTTTAAAAAGTAATTTACAGTTGAGTAATTTTCACTAATAATTGCTTCTGAGTGACCTGAGCCAAATTGTGCTATGTGTTCAACTGCATTTTTAACATCTTTAACAATTTTAATATTTAAAATATTTGCTAAGTATTCAGTTGCAAAATCTTCTTGAGTTGCTAATTCTATATTTTCATCAGTATCAAGAATTTTTATGCACTCTTCACATCCTTTAAGTTTTGTTCCTTGTTGGACAAATGCATCATAGATTGCAGGTAACATTAGAGCTGCTATGTCTTGGTGAATCAAAAGAGTTTCCATTGAGTTGCAAACTCCTGGTCTTTGACATTTTGCATTTATTGCTATATTAATTGCCACTTTTCCATCAGCATTTTCATCGATATATGTATGACAAATTCCTTTATCATGTTTAACTACAGGAATAGAGGAGTTTTCGCTTACAAATCTTATAAGCTGCTCACCTCCTCTTGGAATAATCAAATCAACTAGTTTGTCTTGCTTGATAAGTTGAGCAACGCTTTCTCTACTAGAGTAAGGAAGAAGCGCTATTGCTTGTGTTGAAATATCATTCTTTAAAAGCACGTTTTGTAAAACTTTAGTAATTGCTATATTTGAGTTTTCTGCTTCTTTACCACCTTTTAGTACACATACATTACCACTTTTGAAACATAATGCTGCTGTATCACTTGTTACATTTGGTCTGCTTTCATAAATAATTCCAATTACTCCAATTGGAATAGACACTTTTTGAATATTCAAACCAATTTGAGTGACCCAGCCATCAAGAATTCTTCCTACTGGATCTTTTAAAGATGCTATTTCTTTTATGGCTTGTGCCATTGCAATGATTCTGCTTTGATCTAAAAATAGTCTGTCCATTAATGCATCACTTAGAGCATTTTCTTTTCCTATTTTCATATCCTTTTGATTTTCTTCAATGATATAATTTGCATTTTCTTCTAGTGCAAATGCCATTTCAAGGAGAATTTTGTCCTTTTTTTCTCCACTTAAAGTAGCAATTTGTCTACTTGCTTGTTTTGATTCTTCTAAAAATTGTTGCATGCTGTTTTCCTAGTGTATCAATAATGTTGTATTTTATCTAAAAGTTATATGTTTTAAAATAAAGTAATAAGAGTAGTAAATATTAAGTAGAGAACAAAAGGCTCTTAAAAAAGAGCCTTTTACAAAATTACGCTAAAGCGTTTAGTTTTTCAGCTAGTGCTTGCTTAGAACTAGCACCAATAACAGTATCAACAATCTCACCATCTTTCATAAATAAAATTGTTGGAATAGATCTTACTCCATATTTAACCGCTAAATCTTGCTCTTCATCAGTATTTACTTTACAAATATTAGCTTTTCCTTCAAAGTCTGCTGCTAATTCATCAATAACAGGAGCTAACATTCTACAAGGTCCGCACCAAGGCGCCCAAAAGTCTACTAAAGATAGACCACTTTGTGTTGTTTCATCAAAATTGTTAGAAGTTAATTCAATATATTTTCCCATTGTATTTTCCTTTGTTTTAAAATTGTATGAGAATCTTATCTTATAAGAGAAATATTGTCAAGTATGTACTTTTTAGTTATATAGTTACCTTAAAGTTTCTATATAACCTTTTATTAATCCTATTTTTTCTATTATTTCAAGAGCAAAAGGAGTGTTTATGGAAGTAGATAAAGAGTATAGCTGTTTTTTTCAATTAGCAATTGATATTATAGGCGGGAAGTGGAAAAGCTATGTTTTATGGTCTTTAAAAAATGGAGTAAAAAGAAATGGTGAATTAATGAGACTAATTCCATCAATTAGCCAGAAAATGCTTACGCAACAACTAAGAGAGATGGAGCAAGGTGGAATTGTAAAAAGAATTACATATCCAGTAATTCCTCCAAAAGTTGAGTATGAACTAACTGATGATGGGAAAAAGCTAATCCCCATTTTAGAGAGTCTTCATGATTGGGCGAAAGAGTATGCTATTAGCAATGATATTGATTTAATCAAAAGAAAAGATCTAAATTGTGAAATAATCTGATTATCAAGATTTTTTAGATATTCTTAACACCCTGTAATATAAATTAGGACGAAATTAGTGGAACAATATTTTTTAATTATTACAATTTGTATGATTATTGTAATAACTCCAATAGTATCTAAAATTACAAAAGCACCAGTTGTTGTAATAGAGATTGTATTAGGACTTCTTGCTGGATATGTAGGCTTGTTATATGATAATGAAATATTAAAGCTCATTGCAAAATTTGGATTTGTGTATTTAATGTTTTTAGCAGGACTTGAAATAAATATAAAACTTATAAAAGAAGTTAAAAGTACCATGGCATGGAATGTTGTACTTTATATTTTCTCTTTATACACACTTTCAGGAGTAGTTTGCTGGTTTTTTGACTTAGGTGTTACATATTTTCTCGCTTTTCCTATTTGTTCAATTGGTATGATGATGATGTTAATCAAAGAGTATGGTAAAGATGAACCTTGGTTAAATCTTGTATTGTCTATTGGAATTATTGGGGAGCTTGTAAGTATTTTAGTCTTAACTTTGTTTGGTGGTTGGGTTGAGTTTGGTTTTAATGCAGATTTCTTTTTATCTATTCTAACAATCATTTCAGTTATTGTGGCAACAATTTTAGTGCTAAGATTGTTTTATTTAGCATTTTGGTGGTACCCTGAGCTAAAACAATTTTTTATTCCAGATTTTCACACGGATAGATTTGATCAAGATATAAGATTTTCAATTTCATTGCTTTTAATATTAGTTGCTATAATGTTACTTTTAAAAATAGATGTGGTTCTAGGTGCGTTTACAGCAGGTTTTTTCCTTAAAATGTTTTTTAATCAAAAACATGAACTGTTAGAAAAAATTGAGTCGTTTGGGTTTGGATTTTTTGTACCGATATTTTTTATTTATACAGGTTCAACAGTAAAACTTGATATGGTTACTTTAGATGTGTTAACAGATGCAGTAGGAATTATTTGTGCAATTATTACAATTAGACTTTTAAGTGCATATTTGGCATTTTCTAAATATCTTAAGTTTAAGCAAACAACACTTTTTGGACTTAGCGATTCCATGCCATTAACATTTATTGTTGCGGTTTCAATGCTTGCGTATCAAGCAGAGCTTATAACACAAGCTGAATACTTTTCATTTATTATCGCTAGTATGATAGATGGGTTGTTTTTAATGGTGCTAATTAGAAAACTTTATAAATGGTTTGATATAAAA
>CAYJFN010000154.1:0-4348 GCA_964369325.1 uncultured Arcobacteraceae bacterium | reverse complement strand
GTAGATTTATTGCCAATTGCAGAAAAAGCATTATTAGAACAATTGAAACTCACAAAAAATGAAGAATATATTTTTCTAAACCAATCTAAAGAACCATTTTACACGCATTGCATAATAACTAAAAGATTTAAAGATATTGTACAGAAAAGCGGTGTTAAAGAGAGGCCATTGTATAATTTGAGACATACTTTCGCTTCTCAAATGATTAGTCGTGGTGCAGATATTGTTTGGGTATCAAATATGCTTGGACATAAAAATGTTTCAATAACACTATCAACATATACCAAATTTATTAAAGAAGATGATGAAGTAAGAATTAAAAATATTGAAAAAATGGGCACTATTATGGGCACGTTTTAGAAACAAGTCAAAAGAACGCTTATTTTAAGGAATTAAAAAAATGACAGTAAAAGTCTATTATGAAGATACAGATTGTTGTGGAGTTGTTTATCACTCAAACTATTTAAACTTTTGCGAAAGAGCTAGAAGTGAGTTGTTTTTTAAAAAAGGACTTACTCCTCATAACACAAATGAGTTTTTTGTAGTTAAAAATATAGTTGCAAACTATATAAAACCAGCAGTTTTTGGTGATGATTTGGAAATAAAAACAACACTAGTAAGTAAAAAAGCAACTTCACTAGTCTTAAACCAAGATATTTATAGAGGAGATGAGCATATTTTTAATATGAGTGTTACAGTTGTATTTTTAGTTAATATGAAGCCTTCAAGAATACCACAAGAACTTATGGAAATTTTTAATGAAAATTAAAATCAATTTAAATTTAGGTTTTATATTTTTACTATTACTAACAATATAAAGCATTCAAGCTAAACTTTTAAAATTAAATATATTATAAGGAAGAAATAAGTGTTAGAACTATTTATTTTAGGGTATTGTGTTTACTTCGCAGTAAACTTTTATACCTCATTTATGCAAGTGAGTTTTGTGCAAAAAGCAAAAACTTTAAAACCTGTCATCTTAACAAATGACAAATACAAAACAGCAGGTGAATATACTATAGAAAAAGAGAAGATTTCTTTAGTATCATCTTTATATGATTTTGTGATATTTTTTATGTGGATTAGTTTTGGTTTACAAACATTAGATTCACTAATTACTACGCAAAATCTGTGGTTAAAAGCAATTATATTTATAGATGCTTTTATAGTTGTCAATTGGCTTTTAGGCTTGCCATTTGATTTATATGCTACTTTTAAACTAGATAAAAAGTATGGCTTTTCAAATATGACACCAAAATTATATACACAAGATACTATTAAATCTGGGATTTTGTTTTTACTATTTGGTTCATTGGTAGTTGCTGGTATCGCTTTAATAATTGAACATCTTCCATTGTGGTGGATTTGGGGGTTTGTATTTATCTTTGCAGTAATTATTTTAATTAATATGCTATATCCTGTAATTAGAGATAAAATGTTTGATAAGTTTGAGCCACTAAAAGACAAAGAACTAGAAGAAAAAATAAACAACTTACTTAGTGAAGTAGGGTTTAAAAGTAGTGGAGTTTTTAGTGTTGACGCAAGTAAAAGAGATAATAGACTAAATGCCTATTTTGGAGGTCTTGGAAGCACAAAAAGGGTGGTTTTGTTTGATACACTTGTGCAAAAACTAACTCACAATGAACTTCTTGCAGTTTTAGGGCATGAGTTAGGGCATTTTAAAAATGGAGATATTTTAAAAAATATTGGAATTATGGGTGTTGTGATGTTTATATTTTTTGCAATTTTTGGAAATTTAAGCAATGAATTATTTGCTGGGCTAAACTTAGCAAATGAGCCTTATGCAATTATTGCAATATTTTTGATGTTTTCTCCTATTTTGTCATTTTTCTTAATGCCACTTATTTCTGCAATAAGTAGGCACAATGAGTACGAAGCAGATAAATTTGGTTCAGATTTATCTACAAAAGAGGATTTGATAACTGCTTTATTAAAATTAGCAAATGAGAATAAATCATTTCCACTTTCGCATCCACTATATATTTTCTTTCACTATTCGCATCCACCTTTAGTTGAAAGATTAAAAGAGTTAGGATATAAAGAGGATTATACCATTCAAGATGAAGCTTTAAAAGCTAATTGTGAAAAAATATGATTGAACAAATTTTGTTTTTCATAAGTGGGGTAGTTTTAAGTGGTTTATTAGTCTATTTCTTTTTAAAACAAAAATATGAGCTAATAAACAACTCTTTAATCAAAGAGAGTAACCTTAAAATAACTATGCTTCAAGAAAAACTACAAAACGAGCAAAGCAAACAAGCTTTGCTTGAAGAGTCTAAAACTCTTATGAAAATAGAGTTTGAAAACTTAGTAAACAAACTTTTTACCCAAAGTTCTCAAAAATCAAATCAAAACATCTCACTCATATTAAAGCCCTTAAAAGAGCAGTTAAACTCTTTTACTACAAGAATAAATGAAGTTTATAATGATGAAACAAAACAAAGAAGCTCTCTTTTAACAGAGATTAAAAACTTAAAAGAACTAAATCAACAAATAAGTCAAGATGCCATAAATCTTACCAAAGCACTAAAAAGTGATAACAAAACTCAAGGTGATTGGGGTGAGATGATTTTAGAAAGCATATTAGAGCAAAGTGGGCTAAGACAAGGAAAAGAGTTCTCTATACAAAGCTCTTTTAGTGATGAAAATCAAAAAAGAGTAAGACCTGATGTGATTTTACACTTACCAAAGCAAAAAGATATAATTATTGATTCTAAAGTCTCTTTAAATGGCTATATAAACTATATGCAAAGTGAAACAAATGAGCAAAAACAAGTTGCTAAAAAAGAGCTAGAACGCTCATTTGCAACGCACATAAAAGGTCTTAGTGCAAAAAAATATGAAAATATAAAAGAGCTAAGAAGTTTAGATTTTGTACTTATGTTTGTACCAATAGAAGGTGCTTTTTTATTTTTAGCATCTTCAAGCAATAATCTTTTTAAAATGGCTTTTGAAAATAATATTATGATAGTTTCTCCTTCAACTCTTTTTGTAACACTAAGAACCATTCAAAATATTTGGCAACTAGAACATCAAAATGAAAATGCACAAGAAATTGCAAAAAAAGCCGCCAACTTGTATGATAAGTTTGTACTATTTTTAGAAAGTTTTGAGAAAATTGGTAAAAGTATAGATAATGCCAAAGAGTCTTATGATGAAGCTTTTAATCGCTTAAGCAAAGGTAGAGGCAATGTTATTTCAAGGGTAGAAGAGTTTAAGCAAAAAATGGGTATAAACCCATCAAAAAATATAGATAAAAATTTATTGGAGAAGTAAAATGGAACTATTAAATGAGTTTGTAAACAATTTTTTTGTTTTAGCAAATGCTATGAGTATTTATATAATTGTAGGGCTTTTTGTAGCAGGAGTTTTAAAACAGTTAATACCAGATGATTTTGTTTCAAAACAATTAGGTAAAAACTCAACTATGTCAGTTATAAAAGCCACTATTTTAGGCATACCACTTCCTGTTTGTTCTTGTTCGGTTATACCACTTGCGCAAAGTTTGAAAAAAGAGGGTGCTAGTAAAGGCTCTGTTCAAAGTTTTTTAATCTCAACACCTATTACAGGAGTTGATTCAATACTTGCTACTTTTTCTTTTTTTGGACTTATTTTTACTATTTTTAGGGTTGTAAGCTCTGTCATAATTGCAATTATTGTAGGACTTATTCAAAATTTTGTTGAAGAAAAAGATGAAGCAAAAGAGCAAATAAAAAATAAACAAAAGTTTAACTTTAGTGCAAATACAGCTACTTTAAAACCAAATACACCAATGTTTACAGCTCAAAAACAAACTTGTTCTTCAACTAAAGAAACAACAAGTTGCGGTTGTAGTAGTTCTAAAAAAAGAGGATTTTCTTTTGTGACTGCAATTAGCTATGGCTATGGAATGCTTTTTTCTGATATGGCTAAAGCACTTTTAATTGGATTGTTATTAGGTGCAGTATTTACAACATTTATACCTCAAGAGTATAGTAAGCTACTTTTTGAAAATCAAATCCTTACATACTTTGTAATACTTGCGTTTGCTATGCCTTTATACACTTGTGCAACAGCTTCACTTCCAATTGCTGCAGCTTTTATGATGCAAGGTATGAGTGCTGGAGCTGCTTTTGTCTTTTTAACTGCAGGACCAGCAACTAGTATGGTTACAATGAGTATTGTCTATAAACTTCTAGGGCGAACCTCTTTAATAATTTACACAACTACTATCGCAATTTTATCTTTAATTTTTGGATATGTTTTTGATACATATTTTCCTAAACTAGATATTCTAACATCAATGCACGAGCATGAAGATAGTTCAATATTATTTACAATAAGCACA
>CAYJFN010000153.1:0-4368 GCA_964369325.1 uncultured Arcobacteraceae bacterium | reverse complement strand
TCTTCCTCTTGTTTCATTTGAACATTTTTTAAAAATTCATCGCCTTGTATTTTCATAGTAAGTTCCTTGTAAGTGACTAAATATTATATCGTTAGTAAACAATAAATTTCTTTATTGTTTACTTAATTTTTTAGTAAGTTGATTTATTATATACAACAAAGTTACTTGCTAATTCTTCTAGCTCTTTATTGATTTTTGCATGAAGTTGCGTATCTTCAATATTATCTAATACATCACAAATTTTGTTTGCAATTATTTCAAACTCTTTTTCTTTCATTCCTCTTGCAGTTAATGCAGGGCTTCCAATTCTAATACCAGAAGTTACAAATGGGCTTCTTGTTTCACCTGGAACAGTGTTTTTGTTTACAGTAATTCCTGCATTTCCAAGAGCTGCATCTGCATCTTTTCCTGAGAATGGTTTATTTAAAAATGATACTAGTACTAAGTGGTTATCTGTACCATTACTTACTAAGTCATATCCTCTTTTTACTAAAACCTCACCTAAAACTTTTGCGTTTGCTTTTACTTGTTTTGCATAATCTTTCCATGCTGGTTGTAAAATCTCACCAAATGCAACAGCTTTTGCAGCAATTACATGAACAAGTGGTCCACCTTGGATTCCTGGGAAAATCGCAGAGTTAACTTTTTTAGCTATCTCTTCATTGTTTGTTAAAATCATACCACCTCTTGGACCTCTTAAAGTCTTGTGAGTAGTTGTTGTAACAACATCTGCATAAGGAAATGGACTCATATGCTCACCAGCTGCTACAAGACCAGCAATATGAGCAATATCTGCAAATAAGATAGCTCCAACAGCATCTGCTACTTCTCTAAATTTTTTAAAGTCAATCTCTCTAGCATAAGCACTTGCACCACAAACAATAATTTTTGGTTGAGTTACTTTTGCAATTTCCATAAGTTTATCATAGTTAATTCTACCATCAAGTTCAACTCCATAGTAAAATGCTTGATAATTTTGTCCAGAAAAACTTGGTTTACTTCCGTGAGTTAAATGACCTCCGTGAGATAAATCCATACCTAATAATCTATCACCAGCTTTTAATAGTGCTGCATAAACTGCACCATTTGCTTGGCTTCCTGAGTGTGGTTGAACATTTGCATAAGAGCATCCAAAAATTTCACAAGCTCTGTCAATTGCTAGTTGTTCAACTGCATCTGCATATTCACATCCACCATAATATCTTTTATATGGATAACCTTCTGCATACTTGTTTGTAAAAACTGAACCCATAGCTTCCATAACAGCTGGACTTGTAAAGTTTTCACTTGCAATCATTTCTAAATGGCAAGTTTGTCTTTTTAACTCTTTTTCAATAATTTCAAAAACTTCAGCATCTGCTTGTTGTAAATTTGCATTTGATATAAAACTCATTTTCTTTTCCTTTTGTAGTGTTATTTATTTTCTTTGTCATCTTGGTGTAAATCTATTTCTGTATGAACAGGTTTCATTGCAGGAAATAGCAATACATCTCTAATACTATGTTCATTAGTTAACATCATAACTAATCTATCAATTCCAATTCCTTGACCAGCACAAGGTGCCATACCATAACTTAAAGCATTTACAAAATCTTCATCCATTTCATGTGCTTCATCATCACCACTATCTTTTGCAGCCATTTGAGCTTCAAATCTTTCAAGTTGATCAAGTGGGTCATTTAACTCACTAAAGGCATTAGCTATCTCTTTTCCTGCAATAAAAAGCTCAAATCTATCAGTTAAGTGAGGCATTTCATCACTTCTTCTAGCAAGTGGTGAGATATCTACAGGATATTGTGTGATAAAAGTTGGGTTGATAAGTTTAGCTTCAACATACTCATCAAACAACTCACCTTGAAGTTGTCCTAAAGTTAAACTTGGACTTACTTCAATTCCTTTTTGTTTACAAAATTCTAAAATCTTAGCTTTGTCTGTAGTAATATCTTCTGGCACTCCTCCAATTACACTTAGTGATTCAATAAGTGGTATTTCTTTAAAATCATTAAAATCAATACTGTGCTCACCATAAGGTAAAATAGTTGGCAGTTCTAAATGTTCAAATAAATATTCAAAATATTCTTGAGTGATTTTGATTAAATCTTTATAAGTTTTATAAGCCCAATAAAACTCAATAGATGTAAACTCAGGATTATGAGTTGCATCCATTCCTTCGTTTCTAAAGTTTCTATTTATTTCAAAAACTGCTTCAAATCCACCTACAATTAGTCTTTTTAAATACAATTCAGGTGCAATTCTTAAATATCTATCAATTCCTAGTGCGTTGTGGTGTGTAACAAACGGTTTTGCATTTGCTCCACCTGCAATTGGGTGCATCATAGGAGTTTCTACTTCTAAAAAGCCTTTGTCTTCAAAAAATCTTCTTGTAAGACTAATAACTTTACTTCTAATATGAAAAGTTTTTCTAACATTACTATTCATAATCAAATCTAAATATCTTTGTCTATATCTTAGCTCTTTATCTTGAATTCCATGAAACTTTTCAGGAAGTGGAGAGATAGCTTTTGTAAGGATTTTAAGCTCATGAACATGAAGTGAAAGCTCACCTTGATTTGTAACAAATGGATACCCAATTACTTCAATAATATCACCAACTTCAAAGCCTTTTTTAAACACATCGTTATAAAAGCCTTCTGGTAAGTTATCTCTTGCAATATAAACTTGTAAAATACCACTTTCGTCTTCTATTTTTAGAAAACTAGCTTTTCCCATAAGTCTGAAGAATTTAATTCTTCCTGCTACTGTATAGTTTCTGTGTTCATCTCTTTTATTTTCAAGATGTTCAACATCACTATTTACATTTAAAAATTTTGAAATAGTTGTATTTCTATTACTTTTATTACAGTAAGGATTAATCCCTATTTCTCTAAGCTTATTAGCTTTTTCTATTCTTTGTTGTATATATTTGTTTTCAAACAATATAGTGTACCTTTTCCTTTAAATTTACTTTTGTTCTACTACTGGTGTATTTGTAGAATTTTCTTGTGAAGTTGAGTTGTTTTGCAATCCTTGCGTCGCTTCTTGGATTTCTTCTATAATCACTTCTTTTGTTAGGTTCTCAACGCCTTGTTTAGTATTTTCAACAGCCTCGTCTAAACTTTTTGTCATCTCTCCTGAACTTACATGTTTATCAAGCTTAATAATATATGCTCCACCTGCTAGTAAAATAGGATAAGTTATAGTGTTTCCTACTGATTCTTCTATTTTTTCTTTTATAACTTGTACTTGTGAAAGTGCATAAATAATAACAGAAAAAATCAAAAAAACTTTGAATGCACCAAAAGCAAATCCCAAAATCCTATCAAACACACCTAATCCGCTTAAAGAGAAGACTTTACTAATAACTGTTCCTAATGCATATGCAATAATCCAAAAACCAATTAATGCAGCAACAAATCCCATAAGTTCAATTGATGATTCGTTTTCTATTGCAAAAAGAGGTGCAATTTTTTCACCAACACTAACGGCTAATCTTGAAGCTACAAAGATACCTCCAATAATACCAACAAGACCAAAAAATTCTTTTACAAAGCCTTTAAAAAGTCCTTTTATTGCTAAAAGCAAAGTAAGGGTAACAACAACAATATCAAACATTGAAATATCTTGCATAACTGTCCTAGAAGTTAAATTTTGCAAATTTTATCTAATATTTACAAAATTAAAGTTTAACTACTTTGGCTATTTAAAATAATATGAAAAAAATAAGTTTTTTGTGAGTTTTTATATATAATTAAATTATAGTAAATGAAGTTAGAGTTTATTATTTGAAATTAAAATAATTTCGATATAATTCCGCCTATGATAAAAAGATACGAAACAAAAAAAATATATGTTGGAAATGTCCCTGTAGGAGGTGATGCTCCAATTTCTGTACAATCTATGACATTTAGTAAAACAAGTGATGTAAAAGCAACAGTTGAACAAATCAACGCTTTACATTTTGCAGGAGCAAATATTGTAAGAGTTGCAGTTCCTGATATTGAAGCTGCAAATGCACTAAAGCAAATCAAAGAACAAACAAACATCCCACTTGTTGCAGATATTCATTTTAACTATAAATTAGCACTTATTGCTTCTGAAGTTGTTGATTGTATTAGAATAAACCCAGGCAATATTGGAAGCAAACAAAGAGTAAAAGAGATAGTAAAAGCTTGTAAGCAAAGAGAACTTCCTATTAGAATAGGGGTTAATTGCGGTTCACTTGAAAAAGAGTTTGAAACAAAATATGGACAAACTGCACAAGGTATGGTTGCAAGTGCACAATATAACATAAAATATTTGGAAGATTTAGGTTTTGATGACATAAAAATATCACTAAAAGCAAGTGATGTTCAAAGAACAGTTGAAGCT
>CAYJFN010000152.1:0-4370 GCA_964369325.1 uncultured Arcobacteraceae bacterium | reverse complement strand
TCTTACTCTATAATTTTTGGAACTACAAAAAAACCATCTTCACTTTTTGGTGCATGGTTTAAAATGTGGTTTGAGACTTCTAAGTCTTGGATAGCTTCGTCTTCTCTTAAAAGTGTTCCGCCTTCAACTGTTGTAAAAGTTGCTTCAATATGAGAAACATCAATTTCATTTAAATTTTCTACGAAATTAATAATTGAACCTAACTCCTGCTTTAAACTCTCTTTTCTATCTTCACTTATTTCTAAGCTTGAAAGTTTTGCTAATTTATCAATTGTATCACTATCTACAACCATAATTATCCTTGTGTTAAATATTTTGAATTCTATCTAAATCTTGTTTAAGATTGATTTCTTTTATTATAAAATTCTTGTTTAAACTCTTTCCATCTTTGATTGATAATTGCTTCTCTTGCTTGTTTCATAAGCTCTAAATAGTAATAAATATTATGCAATGATGCAAGCCTAAAATAAGTTATCTCTTTTGCTCTAAAAAGGTGGTTTAAATATCCTCTTGAAAAGTTTTGACAAGTGTAACATCCACAGTTTTCATCAATAGATAAAAAATCCTCTTTGAAATCTACTTTTTTTATATTTACTCTTCCAAAATGAGTAAAAAGTGTTCCATTTCTAGCATTTCTTGTAGGCATTACACAATCAAACATATCAACACCTCGTTCAATATTTTCAATCAAATCTTCAGGAGTTCCAACCCCCATAAGGTATCTTGGTTTATCTTTTGGCATAAATTGTGTTGTCCATTCAACTGTATCATACATATCTTCATTTGCCTCACCAACACTAAGTCCGCCAATTGCGTAACCATCATAATCTTCTAGTGAACATAATTGTTCGGCACTTAATTTTCTAAACTCTTTATCAATTCCACCTTGAATAATTGCAAAAATATTTTGATGAAGTCCGACCCCATTTTGTTTTTGTTGATTATGATAAGTAATTGCTTCTTTTGCCCAAGCAGTAGTTCTTTCAATTGATAATTTAATTCTATCTTTTGTGTTAGGAAGTGCAATTAAATCATCTAAAATCATCATAATATCACTATTTAAATCATATTGTGTATCTAAAACACTTTGCGGAGTAAAGTAGTGTTTACTTCCATCAATGTGAGACTTAAACATAATTCCATTTTCATCTGGCTTTGAGTTTTTACTTAATGAAAATGCTTGAAAACCACCAGAGTCTGTTAAAAAAGAGTTGGGAAATTTTGAAAAACCATGAAGTCCTCCAAACTTTTTTACTATTTTACTTCCAGGTCTTAAATATAGATGATATGTATTTCCTAAAATAATCTTTGCGCCTAAATTTAACATATCATTTGCATCTAAGGCTTTTACTGTTCCTTGAGTACCAACTGGCATAAAAACTGGTGTTTGAATGGTGCTATGAGCTGTTTTTATTGTACATGCTCTTGCATTGTTTTGTGTTGCATCAATTGTAAATTGCATTAAATTTTTGTTCCTTGATTTATTATGAAGTGCAATTATACCTAAATGTACATATGTACTAATTTAGTTATCATAATATTTAGAATATAATAGTGACCATGAAAAAAATTTTACTTATTTTAGATGGCATAGTTGCCAAAAAGCTTTTACAAAGAATTATAAAAACAAATGTAAATGGTAACAGTTATGATGTGGTTTATTTAAATGACCAAATTATGCCAACACAAAGACCTTCTAATTTTACATTTTATAAGTTTGACCCTACATCTCAATCAAAACTGTGTATGGTTTTACAAAAAGAGCACCACCATGTAGCACTAATAGCTTTAAACTCAAAAGATGATACTATTGATGTTGTTAAAATTATTAAAGCTAACCAAACTGGTATGCACATTAATGTTTTAGATTATTGGGATATAAATTTAGACCTTCCTTTTGTAAATATCTATAAAGGGATTGATGTTTTAGCAAATGGATTGATGGAAAAGCTTCCAAATGTTCCTGTCCTTGCTCAAAATATTGGACTTAGACAAGGTGAAATTATGGAGATTAGAGTTCCTTTTGGAAGCTCTTATGCCTATCGTTATATTGGTTCAATTGAGCAAGTAGATTGGAAAATATTTGGACTTTATAGAAGTAATTTATTTATAAATGTAAAACCATCTGTCATATTAAAACCTAATGATATTATTTTAGTTATAGGAAAACCAAAAGTTTTGATGCAAGTATACAATGCTATGTCAAAAAGTGAAGGACAATTTCCTATGCCTTTTGGTCACAACACATACTTATATCTTGATTTATATGAACAAAAAGAAGAAGTGGCTTTAAAAGCTGTTCAAGAAGCTTGTTTTACAAATGAAAAAATAAACAATAAAAAGCTTATTATCAAAATTACTCGTCCATCAAATGCAATAATTATGAATAAAATCAAAGAATTAATTGCAGACAATCCTACAATTATTTTAGAAATAGATTACCATAACATTGGATTTAAAAAAATTATTCAAAATGATATGAAACGGTTTGATGTAGGGCTTTTAATTCTTTCATATGAATTATTTAAAAATAAAGAAAAAATTGCATCTATAGTTAAACTAAAAATCCCTGTTTTAAAACTTGGATTGCAAAAGGTTCAAAAAGTAAAAGACACTATTGTTATTTTAGATGATAAACAAGCATATGAACAAATATCGCCAATTGTTTTTGATATTTCTAGTCAATTAAAAACAAAAACAAAAATTTACAATCTTGACCCACTTGGAGCAGAAGATAAATCAGAGATTTTAGATCACTTTGATAATCTTGCTAAAATTTTTAATCAAAAGATTAAAATTATAACTGATGAAAAAAATCCTATTAGAGTATTAAGAGAGCAAACAGATGTTGTGCAAATTATGCCATTAAAACAATATATGTTTAAAAAAAGATATTTTAAACTACTCTATACTAATTCTGATTTAATCGCATTTGACTCAAACAGATTCAACCAACTACTTATTCCTGTTGTGGAAGAGTAAAAATTTAAAGGAAATATATGAATTTTGAAACTTATCCATTTGAAAAATTAAATGAATTATTAAAAAATATTACTCCAAATAATGATTATTCGCCTAGTTCTTTAACCATTGGGGAACCTCAATTTGAAACGCCTCAGTTTATTCAAGATAGTTTAAAAGAAAATACAAACTTATTAAACAAATATCCAAAAACTGTAGGTGAAGATTATCTAAAAGAGTCTATGATAAATTTTGTAAAAACTCGTTTTGAAATAACTTTAAACAAAAATCAACTAATACCGACTTTTGGCACAAGGGAAGTTTTGTTTAATTTTCCTCAATACTATTTGTTTGATAAACAAAATCCAACAATGGCTTTTACAAATCCTTTTTATCAAATTTACGAAGGTGCAGCAATTGCTTCAAGAGCAAATGTTATTCATATAAACTTAACGAAAGAGAATAATTTTCAAGCATTTTTAAGTGATGATGAACTTAAAAAGTGCGATTTAGTTATTTTAAACTATCCAAACAATCCAACTAGTGCTACAATTCAATTAAAAGATTTAGAAAATTGGGTTAAAAAAGCACTTGAATTTGATTTTGTTCTTATAAATGATGAGTGTTATAGTGAGATATTTTTTGAAGAGATTAAAAAACCTCATAGCTTACTAGAAGCCTCTTTAAATGTAGGAAACAGTGAGTTTAAAAACATACTTGTTTTAAATTCTATTTCAAAAAGAAGTAGTGCACCTGGGCTTAGAAGTGGATTTATTGCAGGTGATGAAGCTATTTTAAAAGGGTATTTAAACTACAGAACTTATGTAGGTTGTGCTTCTCCTATGCCTTTACAAAAAGCAAGTGCTGATGCTTGGAATGATGAAAAGCACGTAGAAATTTTTAGACAAACTTATAAAGAAAATTTTATTATAGCAAACGAGATTTTAGGAGTTGAAATTCCTGATGCAACTTTTTATATTTGGCTAGAAGTGCAAGATGAATTAGAGTTTACAAAAAAACTTTATGAAGAAAAAAACATAAAAGTTCTTCCTGGAAGTTTTTTAGGAAGAAATGAACAAGGTAAAGGCTATGTAAGAATTGCCTTAGTTGAAAATGCAGAAAAAACAAAAGAAGTACTAACAAGATTAAAGGAGTTTATCAATGGATAAAAAAGAACTTCAAGAAGCAAGGACAAATCCAGATTTCTTAAACCATTTGGAGCAAACTAGAATTGAGGCTATCAAAAATGAAGATATTTCAAGTTTATATGAAGTAATGGATTCAATGCTTATATTGGATTTAGATGAAGAGAAAATCAATGAAGCGTATCAAACTATTTTAAAAATAGCATTTGAAAAAATAGAAGATATTTTAAACAACAATCAAAAACTATCTTTACAAAATGAAGA
>CAYJFN010000151.1:0-4408 GCA_964369325.1 uncultured Arcobacteraceae bacterium | reverse complement strand
TGAAAATACAAGGCGATGAATTTTTAAAAAATGTTCAAATGAAACAAGAGGAAGATACTCTTAAACAAAAAATAAATGCATATGAAGAAGCTAGACAAGAGGAGCCGATTCAAAGTGAATATCAACATGAATTTCAAGACAACAATACTTCATTAAATAATTTAAATCTAAATTTAACTCTTGAAGACAATGATGAGTTTGAAGAATTACTAATGAAAAATTCTGAAGAAGAAAAAAAAGCAAACAGAAAAAAATATCTTATTTTAGGAATTGCTCTGATACTACTTTTTGTAATTACAATTGCAATTGTAAGATTAATTAGTAATGATGATTCTGATTTAGAACAAGAACAAGAAACTTTAAGACAAGAACAAGCTTTAAAAGAAGATAAAATCCAACAAGACTATCAACAAATAGTAAATGATAAACTAAAACAAGAAGAAGAGCAACAAACTATAATACCAGAAGAACCTGTTGTAGAAGAAGAGCCTATAGTACAATCAGAAACTACAACTCAAGAAACTCAAATAGAATCTGAACCAAATGTAGTAGTTGAACAAACTCCACCAGTTGAACCAGCAAAACCAGTAGTTGTTGAAAAGCCTAAACCAAAACCAATTGAGAAAAAGCCTGAGCCATCTGTAACAAATAGCAAAGACTATGTAGCACCAGCTGGAGAATATATCCAAGTTGGAGCATTTTCAAAAGTTCCTGCGGATGCATGGTTGTCAAACATTACAGCAAAAGGATTTAGTTTTAAACTTCACAATGTTACTGTAAATGGTAAAAAAATGGTTAAAGTTATTATTGGCCCTTATAAAAATAGAGCTGAAGCACTAGATGATTTACACAAAGTAAAAAGATTGTTAAATGCACCAAATGCATATGCTTTAAAAATACAATAGGCTAAATAGTGGAAATATATTCAAAAGAGATATTTTTAGACCAATTTACACCTGTTTGTATATATCCAAAAATAAAAAAGTTATTTCAAGATGAAATAACTTTTTTGTTTGAAAGTACTATTAACTCAAATGATGGAAATTACTCGTATATTATAGTTGGTGCAAAAGAGAGAGTTTGGCATGAAAATGGAAAAACTTTTTATAAAAATGAACAACAAGAAATTTGTGAAGTAAATAGTAATCCACTAAAATTTTTACAAGATTATTATAAAAAAATAGATAAAGAATTCTACAAAGAAAAATCAAAAGAGCTTGGTATTGGACTAATTGATGGTTTTATTGGAAATGTTGGTTATGACATAGGAAAAGAGTTTGAACCAAGTTTAAAACCATATATGAATGTTCTTCAAGATGATTTAAATATTGCTGATTTAGATTTAATTAGACCAAAACTTATCTTAGGTTATTCTCATAAAACTTCAAAACTTGTTATAGTAACTACACTTGAAAGTTTTAAAAATAAATTTGAAGAAATCACAAACTCTCTTATGTCAAGCTATGAATTTATACCTATTAAAAAAGCAGAACTTTTAAATGAAGGAAAATTCAATTACACAAAAGAAGAGTTTTTTGATAAAGTTGCCAAATCAAAAGAGATGATAAAAAGTGGAGATGTTTTTCAAATTTTAATGTCAAACAGATTTACACAAAAGGCTGTTGTTGATCATTTTAGTTTTTATAGAGCATTAAGAAGTAAAAATCCAAGTCCTTATCTGTTTTTCTTAGAGTTTGAAGATTTTTCACTAGCAGGAAGCTCTCCTGAAGTAATGGTAAGACTTGTTGATGGTAGAATATTACTTCGACCAATTGCAGGAACTAGAAAAAGAGGAAAAACTCTAACAAAAGATTTAGAAAATGAGCAAGAATTAATCAACGATCCTAAAGAGAGAGCTGAACATATTATGCTTATTGACTTAGGAAGAAATGATGTAGGAAGAGTTGCAAAATCTGGAAGCGTAAAGGTATCAAACTTAATGCATATAGAAAGATACTCTCATGTTATGCATATTGTTTCAGATGTAGAAGCCATCATAGATGAAAAGTATGATATGTTTGATTTATTTGCAGCAACATTCACTGCTGGAACTATGACAGGAGCTCCAAAGATTAGAGCTATGCAATTAATAGCTCAATTTGAAGGAATAAAAAGAAACTTCTATTCTGGAAGTATTGCTTACTTTGGATTTGATGGAAATATGGATAGTGCTATTACAATTCGTACAACAATGCTTACAAAAGATAAGGTTATCTTCCAAGCAGGTGCAGGAGTTGTTGCTGATTCAATACCAGAGCTAGAGTACTTAGAAGTTCACAATAAATTAGCTGCAAATATTGCAACTTTGAATGAGTTGGCTTCAATTAATTAATTTAAGGGATTTAATAAAATGTTACTAGGCGTAAATATTGATCATATTGCAGTTTTAAGAGAGGCAAGAAAGATAAACGACCCAAACCCAATAGATGCTTTGGGTATTTGTAAAATTAGTGGTGCAGATCAAATTACTATTCACTTAAGAGAAGATAGAAGACATATCAACGATACAGATACTAAAAATATAATTAAGCTAAGTCCTCTTCCTGTTAATTTAGAGTGCTCAATTAATGATGACATCATAGACATTGTTTGTAATTTAAAACCTCATCGAGCTACACTTGTTCCTGAAAATAGAGATGAAGTTACAACTGAAGGTGGACTTGATTTAGAAAAAAATTTTGATAAGATCCAAAAAGTAGTACAAAAACTACAAGAAAATGGTATTGAAGTTTCACTTTTTATTGACCCAAATGAAAGTTCAATTAATCTTAGCTCAAAACTAAAAGTTGAATGGATTGAGCTTCATACTGGAACTTTTGCAAATATTTATGCGATGCTATATCTAAATCTAAACAACTCTCAACACTGTATAAAAGAGCTTGATTTAAGTAGAAATGAACTAAAAAATATGTTAGAAAACTCTTTAAAAGCAATTAAATCAAGTGCAAAGCTTGCAAATGAACTTAATCTAAAAGTAGCTGCTGGACATGGTTTAAACTATCAAAATGTATCTTCTATTACAGATATTAAAGAGATAATTGAGTTAAATATTGGACAAAGTATTATTGCAAGATCTGTTTTTACAGGTTTACAAAAAGCAATAGTAGATATGAATAATTTAATAAAAAGCAAATAAATTGGCTGATAAACCAAAAAAACCTAAAATAGCAATTAGTATAGGTGATTTAAATGGTGTTGGAGTTGAAATAGCACTTCAAAACCATAACAAAGTAAAAAAGCTTTGTCAACCAATTTACTGCATAAACAACACTTTGCTAACACAAGCAAGTAAACTTTTAAACTGTAAAATTCCAGAAGATTTTCAAATACATGAAACTAAAGGCGTTTTTAGAATTCGCCCTTCAAAAGTTTGTGCAAAAAGTGGTAAATATTCGTTTGATTCTTTTTTTGATGCAGTTAAACTTACTAATAACAAAAAGACAAAAGCTGTTGTAACTATGCCCATACATAAAGAAGCTTGGAGTTTAGCAGGAATAAACTATGTAGGACATACAGATTTTTTAAGAGCATATTTTAAAAAAGATGCCATTATGATGCTTGGTTGCTCACAAATGTTTGTAGCACTTTATACTGAACACACTGCACTTAAAAATGTAGCAAAAACAATTAAAAGAGAAAAGCTTGTTGAGTTTTTACTTGATTTTTACAAATGTGTAAAACCTAAAAGTAGTGTTGCTGTTCTTGGGCTAAACCCACACGCAGGAGATAATGGTGTTTTAGGAAAAGAGGAAAAGCAGATTAAGAAAGCTGTAAAAATTGTAAATGAAAAACTAAAAAAAGATATATTTACACTTCCTTTAGTCCCTGATACTGCTTTTACTCCTTTTAACAGAGAAAAATACCAATACTTTATTGCAATGTACCACGACCAAGGATTAATACCTTTAAAAACACTCTATTTTGAAGAGAGTATTAATATAAGTCTAAACTTACCAATTATAAGAACTAGTGTTGACCATGGAACTGCTTTTGATATTGCATACAAAAAAAAGGCAAGTGCAAAAAGCTATTTAAATGCAATAAAAGAAGCAGTAAACCTCTCTTCCGAAAAATGAAAAGTTTAGAATCTTGCTATGAATTAGAGTTTAGTAAAATAAACTTTTTAGAAAGAAAAACAAAAATTACTCACCCAAAAACTATACTTTTAGGACCTCCTAAAAGTGGTAAAAGCTATTTGATTTATGACTATTTATCAAACTTTAAAAATGAAGAGTATTTATATATTGACCTTTTTGATTTACGAAATAACAAAGAGGAAATTGCTACAAATTTAGCAACTTTTGTAAAACAAAATAATATAAAAGTCTTAGTATTAGAAAACTTTACTTTTGATTTTGAGTTTCCTATAGTTGATTCAGTTATTATTACTACTACTGTTCAAAGAGAG
>CAYJFN010000150.1:0-4424 GCA_964369325.1 uncultured Arcobacteraceae bacterium | reverse complement strand
TTAAAAGTATTCCTATCCTATTATGAAGTTTTTTATCCTACAGTAGAGAGACAGAAACAAATGAATCAATATTATAACTATAAAAAATGTCCCTTTAAATGTCCCAATAAAAAATATAATGAAAAGCTATAATGACTAATTCAGATATTTTAATCTATCAAAGTGAAGATGGAAAAACAAAAATTCAAACAAGACTTGAAGATGAGACAGTTTGGCTAACACAAAAACAGATGTCAGAGCTTTTTCAAAAATCAAAATCAACGATAAATGAACATATAAAAAATGTATTTGATGAAGAAGAACTAAATGCAAATTCAGTTGTTCGGAATTTCCGAACAACTGCAAGTGATGGAAAAATAACTGTTCTTGAAAATCAATATTTTAATCCCATAGAATTTGATGGGTTTAGAAGAAAATTGGAAGAAACTAGAAGAGGCGTTTATACAGCTACTTGAAAATGAGGGTTTTAAATATCTTAGTGGCAAAAGTATAAAAAGAGATGTTAGTGAAGTTTTGCTAAAAGAAGATTTGCAAAACTATCTTTTGACTAGATACAAAGATGAAAATATCACTACAAATGAAGTTGCACAAATAATCAGAACTTTGCAAACATACTCTTCTAGTGATTTGTATGAGTCAAACAAATCTTTTATGAAGCTACTAAGTGATGGCTTTATGCTAAAAAGAGAAGATGTAAACCAAAAAGATATTTTAGTAGAGTTTTTGGATACTAAACAAATAGAACAGAACCTTTTTAAAGTAGTTAATCAGTTAGAAATAGAAGAGTTTGAAAAAAGAATACCAGATGCTATAATATATATAAACGGTTTGCCTTTGGTTGTTT
This sequence comes from uncultured Arcobacteraceae bacterium, assembly GCA_964369325.1. GTDB lineage: Bacteria > Campylobacterota > Campylobacteria > Campylobacterales > Arcobacteraceae > Marinarcus. Next base: position 3,580 of record CAYJFN010000150.1, on the reverse strand, counting down.
TTGAGTTTAAAAGTGCAATTAGAGAAGAAGCAACTATTTATGACGCTTTTGTTCAACTTACAACTAGGTATAAAAGAGATATTCCAGAGCTTTTTAAATACAATGCAATTTGTGTCATAAGTGATGGAGCAAATAGTAAAGCAGGAAGTTTTTTTGCTCCTTATGAGTTTTTTTATGCGTGGAGAAAAATCACAGGTGATGAAGTAGAAGTTGATGGTATAAACTCTATGTATTCACTAATATGTGGGATGTTTAATAAAGCAAGACTTATAGATATTATTCATAACTTTATATATATGCCTGATACTCCTACAAATGAGCAAAAAATACTTTGTAGATACCCACAATACTATGCTACAAAAAAGCTTTTTGAAAATATCAAACTACACCAAAAACCACAAGGCGATGGAAAGGGTGGAACATATTTTGGGGCAACTGGTTGTGGTAAGAGTTTTACAATGCTTTATCTTACAAGAATGCTTATGAGAAGTGTAGAGTTTTCAAGCCCTACAATTATACTTATAACAGACAGAACTGATTTAGACACACAACTAAGCAAAGAGTTTAGTAACGCAAAGAGCTTTATAGGTGATGCTAATGTTGTAAGTGTAAGTAGTAGAAGTGATTTAAAACAAAAACTAAAAGATATACAAAGTGGAGGAGTTTTTTTAACAACTATTCATAAGTTCACAGAAAGTCTGGAGCTACTAAGCAGTAGAGCAAATATTATTTGTATTTCAGATGAGGCTCATAGAAGTCAAATAAACTTAGAGCAAAAACTTCAAACTACAAAAGACGGAGTGAAAAAAACTTACGGTTTTGCAAAGTATTTGCACGACTCACTACCAAATGCTACTTATGTTGGCTTTACAGGAACACCAATAGATGCAACACTAGATGTGTTTGGTGAAGTTGTAGATAGTTATACTATGAGTGAGTCTGTAAAAGATGAGATAACTGTAAAAATAGTATATGAAGGAAGAGCTGCAAAAGTATTGCTAGATAGTAGTAAGCTTGAAGAGATAGAAAAATACTATGAACTTTGTGCAAAAGATGGAGCAAATGAGTATCAAATAGAGCAAAGCAAAAAAGCAACTATAAGTATAAATGCAATTATAGGTGACCCAAATAGACTAAAAGCAGTTGCAAAAGATTTTGTAGAACATTATGAAAAAAGAGTGCAAGAGGGTTCATCTGTAAAAGGTAAGGCTATGTTTGTGGCTAGTTCTAGAACTATTGCATACAATTTATTTAAAGAGATAATTGCTTTACGCCCACACTGGAATGAGAAAAAAGTCTGTGATGATGATGTAGAACTTAGCTTAAAAGAGCAAAAGAAGATTTTGCCACTTGAAAAAGTAAAAATGGTTATGACAAGAAATCAAGACGATGAAAAAGAGCTTTATGATCTTCTTGGCAACAAAAAGCATAGAGAGAGTTTAGATGTGCAGTTTAAAAACGCAAAATCAAACTTTAAAATAGCTATTGTAGTTGATATGTGGCTTACTGGGTTTGATGTGCCATTTTTAGATACTATTTATATAGATAAACCAATACAACAACACAATCTTATACAAACTATTTCAAGAGTAAATAGAAAAGCTCAAGGTAAAGAAAAGGGGCTTGTAGTTGATTATATTGGTATAAAAACAGCTATGAACAAAGCACTTAAACAGTTTTCAAAAATAGATGGACAAAACTTTGAAGATATAAAAGCTTCTATTGTTGTAGTAAAAGACCATCTTGATTTGCTTTCAAAACTATTTTTAAAGTTTGATAGTAGTAAGTATTTTAGTGGTTCAAGTGTTGAGCAGTTGGAGTGCTTAAACCTTGCAGTTGAGTTTGTGCAACTAACAAAAGAGCTTGAAACTAGGTTTATGTACTTAGTTAAAAGACTTAAAGCCTCTTATGATATTTGTTGTGGAAGTGAAGAGTTTAGTGAGCAAGAAAAAGAGTGTGTTCACTTTTATTTTGCTATTCGTTCAATTTTAGTAAAACTAACAAGAAACAATGCCCCTGATACAGTTCAAATGAACAAAAAAGTTAATGAGCTTATAAAAGAGGCACTTTATAGTAAAGGTGTTGAAGAGATTTTTAAACTAGGAAGTGAAGAGTCAAAAATAGATATTTTTGATGAAGATTATTTAAATAAAATCAATAAAATAAAACTACCAAACACTAAAATAAAACTTCTTCAACAACTTTTAGAAAAAGCTCTTGAAGAGTTTAAAAAGACAAACAAAGTAAAAGCAATAGATTTTTCAAAAAAGTTTACTGCTCTTGTAGCGAAATATAATGAAAGAAAAGAACAAGATGTACTTGTCAGTGAAGTCTTAGAGGACTTCACTGATGAGATTATTGATTTGTACTATGCTTTGCAAAAAGAGAAAGAGACTTTTAAAGATTTGGCAATAGACTTTGAAGAGAAAGCTTTTTATGATATTTTAAAAATGATTGCACACAAATATGAGTTTGACTATCCTGAAGATAAACTAATACCTTTATCTAAAGAAGTAAAAATAGTTGTTGATGATAAATCAAAATACACGGACTGGAATATAAGAGAAGATATAAAGGCAGAGTTAAAAGTAGATTTGATAATGCTTTTAGCAAAACATGGCTACCCACCAATTACTAAAGATGAGGTTTTTAAAGAGATATTTGAACAAGCAGAAAACTTTAAGAAGTTTAGGGTGTAGAGATGTAGAAGATAAATATTTAAGTTATTACTTATTGCAACAAAGTAATAGAATAATTTCAAGTCATCATATCCCTACTAAAACAAATATAAAAGAAATAAGAGCTAAAACAGTTGATAATATTACAATTGGTGAATTTAAAATAAATGATTTAAAATTGGTGGATTTAAGAAAAAACACATCAAATAAAATTATGAATGATGTATTTTCTAGTAAATGCACAAAAGAATTTTGGTGCAACTATAAAACACTAAATAATTTTATTAAAGATATTACAAAATTTATTAATGAAGATGATAGTCTATGCACATAAATCTAAAATTTCGGAAAAAAATATCACTTCGCTTGAATTAGATTTAAAGAAGATTAATATTTCTGATAAAAATACTACAGTACATGAAGAAAAGCTTTTTGATACAAAAATAATCTTCATGACAATTACAATTTTAAATAGTCCAGCAACTATATAGATCTACAAACTTACCTTTTCTTATCACTCCATACCACAAAGATATTCTACTAACTCATGTAATTTATCACCATAGTTACTGCTGATGTTTTACCATATCTATCAGTAATTGTTGATTGCGAATGCTCTAACCATATTCCAATTACATCATTTGATAATAAAAAATTTTTATCATTTTTTTCTACCAATATGATTGCATTTTTGCATTGATGTGGTAAAATATTTTCAAAAGACAATTTTATTGTTACCTTATGTATAAATAGATAAACCAAACTAATTATCAGAATAAAAGTACACCCAAAAGTATACCTTTGTATATAATGATGATTTAAAAGCCTTATTTTAAGGATTTATTGTCCTATATAGGATTGGGCAAGAAAAAATTAATTTACTTAAATGAAGTATATATCTT
>CAYJFN010000149.1:0-4453 GCA_964369325.1 uncultured Arcobacteraceae bacterium | reverse complement strand
CTTATTCTAAAATCAACAATAAAGATCCAATGCTCTTTTGTACTTGGATTAAAGACACAATTTATCAATACAAAATGGTAGTAAGTCTTCCAAACACAAGAGGTGAGTTAGCTGCTCTTCTTTCTTATATGGCACAATATGAGATTTATATTTTAGCTGTAGAATATGGAAGAGAAATACACTCTTATGTACAATATTGTAGTATAGAGTTTGAAATAAACAATGGTAATTTAGAAGAAGTTAAAAAGCTTATACAAAAAAAAGTAAAAGTTATTGACTTTTTTTCTAAAAAAGATGCTTATAAATAAATTAAATTATTAAGGAGTTAGTTAGTATGGAACAACAAATACAAACGGCATTAGCAGAGATACAAAGAGGAACTGCTGAAATAATTGACATAGAAAGAATTGAAACATTAATTAGAAACTATTATGAAAAAGGTGAAAATTTCTATGTGAAAGCTGGTTTTGATCCAACTGCTCCTGATTTGCATTTAGGACATACTGTTTTAATCCAAAAACTTGCAACTTTTCAAAAGTTTGGTGGAATTGTTCAATTTTTAATTGGTGATTTTACTGCAACAATTGGTGATCCAAGTGGAAAGAGTGAAACAAGAAAAGTTTTAAGTACTGAAGATGTTTTGGAAAACGCAAAAAGCTATAAAGAACAAGTTTTTAAAATACTTGATGAAAGTAAAACTGAAGTTTTATTTAACTCAAAATGGTTAAAAGAGCTTGGAACTGGCGGACTTATTTCTCTTGCATCTAACCTAACAGTTGCTAGAATGCTTGAAAGAGATGATTTTTCAAAAAGATATGCTTCAAATACTCCTATTGCTGTTAGTGAATTTACATATCCCCTACTTCAAGGATATGATTCAGTTGCTATGGGTACAGATATAGAGCTAGGTGGAACTGACCAAAAGTTTAACTTACTTATGGGGAGAACTTTGCAAAAAGCATATAACTGTGGAAAACAACAAGCAGTTTTAATGATGCCTATTTTAGAAGGACTTGATGGCGTACAAAAGATGAGTAAATCTTTAGGAAACTACATAGGTGTAACAGATGAAGCTAATGATATGTTTGGAAAAGTTTTATCAATTAGTGATGAACTTATGTGGAGATATTACGAACTTTTATCAACAAAATCACTTGAAGAGATTAAACAGTTGCAAGAAGGTGTACAAAATGGTACAATACACCCAAAAAGTGTAAAAGATGATCTGGCAATAGAAATAGTTGATAGATATCATGGAACTGGAGCAGGAATTGTTGCACAAGAAGAATTCAAAAAAATCTTTGCTCAAAAAGAAATACCAACTGACATAGCTACTTTTGAAGTAGAAAAAGATAGTTGGATATGTCAAGTTCTTGTTGATATAGGATTAGAAAGTTCAACTTCTCAAGCAAGAAGAGATATACTTGCAGGTGCAGTTAAGCTTAATCAAGAAAAAATCACTAATGAGAAAATGAATTTAACGCAAGGTGAATATATTTTACAAAAAGGTAAAAAAAGCTTCGCAAAAGTAATAGCAAAATAAAGGGCAAAATTGAAAATAGGAAAATATGAAATCAAATACCCAATTATCCAAGGTGGTATGGGTATTGGAATAAGCTGGGATAAACTTGCAGGAAATGTAAGTTTAGAAGGTGGCTTAGGAGTAATTAGTGCAGTTGGTACTGGTTACTATCAAAACAAAGAGTTTAGCCAAAAACTTGTACAAAACAAACCAGTTGATACAATAAATTTTTACTCTAAAGATGCCCTATTTGAACTTGTAAAAAATGCAAGAAAAATTGCAGGAGATGCACCACTTGCAGCAAACATTTTATACGCTTGTAATGACTATGGAAGAATTGTAAAAGAGTCTTGTGAAGCTGGAATTGATATTATAATTACTGGTGCTGGCTTGCCTGTAAATATGCCTGAATTTACAAAAGATTATCCTGATGTTGCACTAATTCCTATTGTTTCAAGTGCAAGAGCTTTAAAACTAATTTGTAAAAAATGGAAAAGATACAACAAAATTCCTGATGCTGTTATTGTAGAAGGTCCTTTAAGTGGTGGACATCAAGGATTTTCTTATGAAGATTGTTTTAAAGAAGAATTTCAATTAGAAAATATTATTCCTCCTATAATTGAAGAAGCTAAAGAGTGGGGAGATATTCCTATTATTGCAGCTGGTGGTATTTGGGACAAAAATGATATTGATAAGTTTTTAAATCTTGGTTGTGCTGGTGTACAAATGGCAACAAGATTTATAGGAACTTTTGAGTGTGATGCACACGATAATTTAAAACAAGTTTTATTAAATGCAACAAAAGATGATATACAACTATTAAAATCTCCTGTTGGTTTGCCTGCAAGAGGAGTTAGAACAAAGCTTCAAGAACTGATTGAAAATAAAACAGCTCCAAAAGTAGCTTGTATTTCAAACTGTGTAGCTCCTTGTCACAAAGGTCAAGAAGCAAAACTTGTTGGATATTGTATTGCAGATAGATTAGGTGCTGCTTATGAAGGTGATTTAAATACTGGACTATTTTTCACAGGAGCAACTGGCTATCGTTTAGATAAACTAATTAGTGTAAAAGAACTAATGCAAAAACTTACATTAGGAGAATAATATTTTTCTAGCAAGAGTTTTAATTTTTATTTTTTTAACTTTTTATTTTCTTAATGCAGCAACAATTTCTGAACTAAAACAAGAGTACTCTAGTCTAAAAATAGAGTACTTAAAAGCTGTACTTGATGGAAATAAAGAAAAAGAGATTAATTACCTAGAAAAACTTATTTCAACTGGTGCAAAAATTAAAGAAGATACCTCTAAATACAAAAAAGAACTAGCTAGACTAAAACCAAATTCTGCTAAAACAACTGTAAAAAAATCATCTTCTATTGAAAAAAAAACAATACCTAAAAAACAAACTTCCAATAGTAAACTTTATAATATAAGCTCTGTAAAAGTAGAAGACAATGCTATAATTATTGATTTTACAAACAATATTAGTAAAAAAGATATAAAATATTTTGAACTAAAGTCTGGAAATATTTATAAAGATGTATTTGATTTAAATGGTGCTTTTGAGGAAGCTTATGAAACAAAGCTTACTATGAATGGAGTTGATAGAATTACAATAGGTCAATATAAACCAAAAACTTTAAGATTTACAATATCAGGTAAATCAAACTTAAAAACAGTATATATTCTAAATAAAAAACAAATAATTATAAAAGTATTAAATTTAAAAACTACAAAACCAACAAAAAAACCAATAAATAAACCAAAAGAGCCAATTAAAACCGTTACAAACAAAAAATTTAATGTTAGTTCAGTAAGAGTTGAAGACAACTCTATCATAGTTGATTTTACAAACAATATTAGCAAAAAAGATTTGAAGTTTTTTGAAGTAAAATCATCAAATACTCACAAAGATGTTTTTGATTTAAATGGTGCATTCGAAGATGCTTATGAAACAAAGCTTACTATGAATGGAGTTGATAAAATTACAATTGGTCAATATAAACCAAAAACTTTGAGATTTACAATTTCTGGTAAATCAAATCCAAAAACTATTTATATTATAAACAAAAAACAAATCATTATAAAAGTATTAGATATTAAACAAAATACAACATCAAACACAACCCCTTCACCAGTTACTATCCCTAAAAAGAAAAGAGTAATAGTAATTGACCCAGGTCATGGAGGAAAAGATGCAGGTGCTGTTGGGAGCAATAAAAAGTACGAAAAAGTAGTTGTCTTAAATGTAAGTAAATATCTAAGTTCTATTTTAAAAGCAAGAGGCTATACAGTATATTTAACAAGAACAAATGATAAGTTTATAAAACTACAAAATAGAACAAAATTTAGTAATGATAAAAATGCAGATATATTTATTTCAATTCACACAAACGCAATTGTAAAATCAAAAGCAAATAAAATGCAAGGAATAGAAACATTCTTTTTAAGCCCAGCAAGAAGTGATAGAGCAAAAAGAGTTGCAGCCTTAGAAAATGAAGGTGATATGGATGCGATGAGTAGCAATTCGCAAAATACTTTTTTGACAATTTTAAATCAAAGTAAAATTACTGAATCAAATAAACTAGCAATAGATATTCAACAAAACTTACTATATAGCGCAAGACAAAACTACAAAGATATTGTTGATGGTGGAGTTAGAGAAGGTCCATTTTGGGTACTTGTTGGTGCTCAAATGCCATCAGTCTTAGTAGAACTTGGTTATATTTCGCACCCAACAGAGTCAAAAAGACTTATGATAGAAAAATATCAAAGAAAATTAGCTGAAGGTTTAGCTAATGGAATTGATGCATATTTTTCTAAAAATCTTTACTGATTTTAATACCTTTTATTACATATTTTTTGAAATTTTTTATTTAAATTGTCATATTTTGTTACATTTCTTATTTTTTTTCTGATACAATTTTTGTA
>CAYJFN010000148.1:0-4459 GCA_964369325.1 uncultured Arcobacteraceae bacterium | reverse complement strand
AGAATATATCTTCATTATATGCCACAATATTGGCTTCCCTCCAATTTCTATCATAGGCTTTGGCTTTAAAGTTGTCTCTTCTGACAATCTTGTTCCAAGACCACCCGCAAGTATTAGTGTTTTCAACAAAATATCCTTAAAGTTTTAGTATATAGACTATTTAAATAACTTAAATAGATTTTAGTTATTTTTAGCTTAAAGTATTAAGCCAATAACACCAAACTATTACTTGCTCTTGAGTTATTAATTAAACTATTTTTTAGTTCGTTCTGTTCATCTTCTGAAATACCATAATCTATAAAATTTGTTTTTATATCTAACGCTTTTAAAAGTTCTCTTAGAGAGCTTGAACTAAGAGTTCCAAATATTTCAACTAAAGCACTATCTATAAAATCATATTTACCAATAATATTATCTACTAGCATAGGTAAAGTAAAGCTACATGCTATTCCATGGTCGATATTTTTGTAAGAAGTTATGTAATAACTCATTGCATGAGCAAGTGCTGTTTGTGTGTTGCTAAAAGCAAGTCCTGCATACAAACAAGCTTTTAATATGTTTGTTCTGTATTCAATATTTCCTAAATCTTTTACAAGTAAAGGAAGATACTTCATAATTAATTTAGCTGATTTTATAGCGTAATTTATAGTGATTTCATTTGCATTTTTGTTCCATATTGACTCAAGTGCATGAGAGAGTGTGTCAAGTGCTGTTTGAATAGTTATATCTCTTGGAACACTACGAGTTAATAGTGAGTCATAAAGAGCAGTTTCACTAAATAGTTCTGGTAAATGAAGTGAGTATTTCTTTTTTTCATCTTTGTCCCAAATTGTTGCCCAAGGTGTAAGTTCACTACCCGTTCCTGCAGTTGTAGGAACACTAATAATAGGGATTGTTTTATAATCTTTTTTTTCAATTTTATTTTTTACTAAATTTTTTACAAATAAGAATTCTTTTTTTTCATTATACACACTAAAAAATTTTGAAGCATCTAAAACACTTCCTCCTCCCACTGCTAAAATAAGCTCAAATTCACACTTGTGGATTTGTTTATAAATCTCTTGCAAATCATTAAATTTAGGATGTGAAGGAATATTTGGGAAAACTGCAATTATATTTTGACTTAACTTTTTAAGTTTATCAACCAAGCCTCTTTTTTCAAAACCTTTTGATGTGATTAGTATAGTTCTTCTATTATTTATGTATTTATCAATACTAGCTAAACTATTCTCTTCAAATATAATTTTTGTAGGCATATAGTAGTTAAAATTATCATTCATATTTTATTTACCTTTATTGCATCTATAGGTGGTCTTGGTGTCTCTTCATCAAAATCACATTTTATGTGTAAAAATTTTAAGCCTTTGTTTGTGTTAAAACTGTCAAGTGTAGTCGAAAAATCTTCAAGAGTTTTAATAGTTTTATTTAAAACTTCAAAGCCACAAGATAAAGCGATATTTATATAATCTAAATGTTGTTGATAGCTATTTTGTCCACCTGTACTTTTGTTGGCTTCATTGTCAAATAAAATATATGTTAAATCTATGTCATTACTGTATCTTCCTGCAGTTGCTAAGCCACCCATGTGCATTACAAACTCAGCATCACCTCCACAAACAAAGACTTTCTTTTTTGCTTTTGCAACTCCAAGCCCTAAGCTTAAAGCACCACCCATATTTCCAACCATGTAAAAGTTGTTTGTATCAGGCATATAAGTGTACATCTCTCTTGAAGTATTTCCCGTAGTGCCAATAAAAACTGAGTCACTATTTTTAAAAGAGTTATTTAAGTAGCTTAAAAATTGACTTCTTAAAGGGAAATTTGATAGATTTAATTGATGTTCTTTTTTTAAAGAAACTTTTGAAAAACTATCTTTTTTGATAATACACATTGTATTTGTATTGTTGCAAAGTTCAATTTGAGAAATAGCAGTATCTAAATTATCTACATCTAAAATAGTATGTTCATATCCATAAGCTTCTATAAGGTTTGGTAGTTTTGAAGCTAAATATTTGTGTTGTATCTCGCTATCACCTTCTTTATAAGTTCTCCAACTTGTAAGAATAGGAAAAGTAATATTATATGGTTTAAGTAAACTGGTAATACAACTTCCCATATTTGTAACACCAGAAGATTGTACTATTACAATTGGTTTTGCTCCACCTATTTTAAGTCCTGCTGCAATAGAACAAGCAACAGCTTCACTTGCACTTGCAATATACTCAATAGAGGTGGAGTTTATTACTTCATTTATAACATCTTTTGCAAAACTACAAGGAACTACGCAAAAATGAGAATACCCTTCTAAAGCAAGTCTTTCTATAAATTCTTTTGTGTCTAAAGCCATTAGTTAGTTCCTGGGATTAGATTTAAAATCTCATTTATAGATAAAAGCTCTTTTTCTGCTTCAAAACTCCTATCATTTGCTAAAATAGAGGTAGCCACATTTTTCATTCCTGGATAGGCTGCTCTTAACATATGGTTAGCATAGATTACTATATTTACTCCAACTTTTGCTAACTCTTCTACACTTATTTGATTAAAGCTTGTAGGTACTACTACTATAGGGCTAGTTTCATTAAACTCTCTAAAAAGTTTGCAAAATTTAATTATCTCATCAGGTGTTTTTTGTCTTGAATGAATCATTATCCCATCTGCACCAGCTTCTATATAAGCTTTTGCTCTAGTTATCGCATCATTCATACCTTTTTCTAAAATAAGGCTTTCAATTCTTGCGATAATCATAAAGTCATTTGTAACTTGAGCTTTTTTACCTAGTTGAATTTTTTGACAAAAGTTTTCTATGGTATCTTGAGATTGAAATACATCATTTCCTAAAAGTGAATTTTTTTTCAAACCAGTTTTGTCTTCAATAATAACTGCACTAATTCCCGTTCGCTCCAATGTTCGTACTGTAAATACAAAATGCTCAGCAATACCACCTGTGTCTGCATCATAAATCATAGGTTTTGTTGTAACTTCAAAAATTTCATTTATTGTATTGATTCTTGAACTTACATCAACTGCTTCAATATCTGGTTTACCTTTTGAAGTTGAGTCAGTTAAAGAGCTTGACCACATTCCATCAAACTCTTTACTTCCTGCTTTTGCATTTTCAACAATTAAACCACTTAAAGCATTGTGTGCTTCCATTATTCTTAAAATTGGTTTTGCTTCAAGCAATCTTTTTAATCTATTTCTTCTAATATCAGGGGTTGTACCTATCTCTTTTAGTGAGTTATTTAATGCAGTTGAAGAGATACCTTCTGTGTAGGTTGGTTCAATTAGTTCTCCTCCCCATTTTGCAAGAGTATCAATTACTTGTTGTCTTGTTTTTGCTTGAACACCATCTTTCCAATCATCACCATGTACAACTATATTTGGTTTTAGTAGTTCTAAATTTGGTCTATAATCAAGTGTTTCTTGAGGAATAACTTCAATAACTCCTTTGATATTTTCAATAACAGCTTTTCTTTGTTCATAGTTCATATAAGGAACTCGTTTATAACTAGCTATTGCTTTGTCTGTTAAAAGACCAACAGTGACTTCACCAAAAGTTGCAGCAACTTTTAAAATATTCATATGACCTGGATGTACTAAATCTGCACTCATTCCTACATAGACTTTTTTCATAATAACTCTTTTTTACTAATTTTTAAAATTTTCATAAGTGGATGTTCCTAAATTGGCATAATCTTCCATTGAGATATTTTTTTTAGGCTTTTGCCAATCTCCGTAAACAAAAGTTAAGTACTCTTTATATTTGTATGGTACAAGTACACTAGTATCTTGCCAATTTATCACTTCATATTGTTCAAAATGTTGTTTTGGAGCATACCACATTCCATTACTTGGAAGATGAATAGAGTTTTCATTAATAACTTTTCTAAAGCTAATTGAAGTAATAAATGATTTAAAAGTGTGGTCATTTGAGATATTTTCAAAAGTTAAAATATAATCAATTTCTTCCCTTTTTGTAATTATAAATTTAACAGGTAAATTCTTTTTAGAAATAGCTTTGGTAATCCAAAGTTCAAAGTCGAAATTATTTGGTAAATCGATGATTGCAAAATCGATATCATCATCCCACTCTATAATATCTTTATCTCTTATTATTCCAAGAAGTGTGCCGAAATCAACTAATAATTTAAGATTATCTTGAATCGCTAAAGTAGATAACTCTTTTATGATGGTTCTAGCAAGTTCTATTGTTTTTATATCTTCAAAAGGGTATTTGGCATTTTTTATTGATGATTTTTTAGGAGTAACTATTTTTGAGTTTTCTATTTGTAAATCTTCAAGTAATTGGTTTTTTATATCTTTAGCCCATTGAGATACTATGATAATTTGTTCATATTCAAATTCACTTATTTTATTTGGGGAAACAATTAAAAATTTATCTAAAAACAAACTACCATGTTTTGATTTATCATTATCAAGTACAACAACTAACTCTATT
>CAYJFN010000147.1:0-4490 GCA_964369325.1 uncultured Arcobacteraceae bacterium | reverse complement strand
TTGTGCGCCTGTCATTTTCATAACTAACTCTCCATTTTAAATTAAAGTAGATATTCTACTTAAAGAAAAGTTAATTCAACTTTAATATAGATAAAAGTTACTTATTTTATAATATTTTTATAAAAATTTATCTATAATCGAAATATAAATTAAAATGGAGTTTTTTATGGAAGTTAGCAATCTTAATCAGGTCAATAATTTATCACAAAATCAGTCCCTAAATACTACAAGTGGTATTCACTCTAAAAAAACCATAGAGTATGATGAAAAAGATGCATTAGAACTTTCAATTGATGATTCATTAAGAAGTGATAGAAACTCATTATCATTTACATTAGAATCATTAAATGATGGAATTGCAACTTCTCAAATTGCTCAAAATGCACTACAAAAACAAGAAGACATTTTAGCAAATATTAATCAGATTTTCAATGGTCAAGATTTTAGTAATTTAAATGAAACTTCTCAAAATGAGTTAAAAAAAGATATTATACTTTCTTTGCAAAGTTTTAATGAAATTGCTAATAATACAAGTTATAACAATCAAACATTGCTTAATCAAAATGAAAATTATTTAAATATTTCAACACAAAATGCAAGTTTTTCTATAGAATTACCAAACAGTTTAACTATTTCTGATGAACTAATAACTCAATTTAGACAAACAGACTTAAGTAATCCAGATTCACTAGATGCACTATCTGAACAATTTAAACAGTCTGAACTGCAAATCCAAAACAATGTAAAAGAACTGCAAAATGTACAAAATAGATTTCAAGAAGTAGCAAAAGATAATATTCAAGAGCAAATAGAAATTTCAAATTCTTATTCAACAAATAACATAGATTTTGGAAGAGAAGTTGTTGATTTTACAAAAAATAGTGTTACATCGCAATTAGGGTATTTAGTCTCTTCGCAGGCAAATACAAATCAAACACAAAGTGTTAGATTACTGTCTTAAAAAATAATCTAACGCTACACCTTCCCTTAAGCCATCATCAAAAACAATGGTGCTATCTTTTTTAAGTGACTCAAAAATAGTTTGAAAAATCAAAATACCGACTTCTATAAAATCAGTCCTTCCTTTGCCTACAAGTTGAGAAATTTCGTCACTATTTTTTTTATGAAAAATTTCTAAACAATTTTCTAAATCTTTAATTGTAATTTTTGTCGCATTTATTAAATTTCTATCGTAACTATTTATATCTAAGCCTAATTTTATAGATGCAACTATTGTTGGTGTTCCTGCTGTTGCTATAAAGTCATATTGATTTATATTAATATTTAAAGAATCAACAAAAAGTTTAATTTCTTTTTTTAATTCTTCTAATCTATCCTTGATTTTTTTAATATCATTGTATTTTTGAGTTAATGTTACAATTCCAAAAGAAAAACTTTTAGTGATATATTTATCACTTGTATTAAAAATTAATTCAGTCGAACCACCACCAATATCTAATACAACAAATTTCTCACAGTTGTTTTTTTCTCTTTTTAGAGCATATTTTATAGCAAGCAAAGTTAATCTTGCTTCTTCATTTGCTTCTATTATTTTAAAACTAGCACCTGTTTTTTCTTTAAAATTCTTGATTACTTCTTGATTGTTACTTGCATATCTCATAGCTGCGGTTGTTACGCAAATAGCATTTTGAGGAACATAGTTTAATTTTTCTGAAGAGTTTAAAATAGCACTTATTACTCTTTGCTGAGCTTCTTTTGAAATTAATCCTGTGCAGGATAATCCATCTGCCATACCAACAACTTCTTGATACTCATTTACTATTTTATTTAAACTAAAATCATATACTACAACTCTAAAAGAATTCGAACCCAAATCAATGGCTGTTACAATTTTATTCATATTATAAATGTGGAATTTTTACTTTTGAGTTTAATAAATAGCCAATAATTATCATAAAAAATAAAACAACATAGTCGTTTACAAAACCAGTCAACCAAATTAAATAAACACACCACAGCAAAATTGCACCTAATGGCGTAGGTACTCCTGTAAAATGTTTTGCAACACTTCCAGCATCAGCATTTATATTGAATTGAATTAGTCTTCTAAGTCCCGAAATAATATAGTAAATAAAAGTAAAAGCAATAAAAATAGTATTTAATTCAAGCTCTTTTCCGTCAAAAACAGCAAAAAATATAAACATAGTAGGCACAATAACGAATGATAAAAAATCAGCAAAAGAGTCTAGTTGCACTCCAAATTCTGTAGAAAGATTATATTTTCTTGCAATTTTTCCATCAACTATATCAAAAGCTCCAGCTATCCAAGCAAAAAGTGCAGCTCCAAAGAATTCTCCATGAGTTAAAAAATATATAGCGAATACACCTGATGCAATATTAAAAAATGTTGCTAAATTTGCTAAATTAAAGTGGTTGTTTTTATCAAACAAAAAGCCCATAATCTACCTTTATATAAGAATCATTAAAATTTATGCAATTATATCAAAAGTAGCTTGAATTAAGTCACTTATTTTTACTGAAATTTAATAGTTGTTTTTGTAAAATCAATTAATATTTAAAAGGTTTTCATTTGTCAAGTATAAAAAATGAGTTTTTAAACTCAAATATCAAAAACGATTTACTCTCTGGTTTTATGGTTGCACTAGTTATTATTCCTGAAATAATTGTATTTTCAACAATTATTGGAATTTCATTTCAAGTAGCTTTATACACAGCATGCATTTTATGTTTAGTTATGGGATTAATTGGTGGAAAATCTGGTTCAATCGCAGGTTTAACAGGAACTATAGCAGTTATTTTTTTATCACTTAGCATAGAATTAAAACAAAGTCTTCCTTCAGATATTTTACACAAAGCAATAACAAATGATGAATTACCTATTTTAATACTTCAATATATCTTAGTAGCAACGTTTCTTGCAGGAGTTATACAGATATTATTTGGTATTTTCAAGTGCGCAAAGTATATAAGACTTATTCCAAATTATGTAATTTTTGGACTTATTAATGGACTTGCAATAATGGCAGTCATTGCACAGTTTTATACATTTAAAAGTGAAGAGTTTATTTATTATATATTAGTGATTATTACATTTTTAATAGTATTTTTCTTACCAAAATTTTCTAAATCTATTCCTTCATCGTTTGTTGCACTTATTGTTGTGACCCCAATTGTATTATTTTTTGATATAGATACAAAAACAATAGGTGACTTAGCAGATGTGTCTGTATCAGCTTTACCAACTATTTCTATTCCAAAGTTGTATTTAAGTTTTGAAGGTTTTTTTGTGCTTATCCCATACGCTTTACTAATTGCTTTAGTAAGTAGTATTGAATCTTTAATTACAATAAATACAATTGAAGAAATGCATCAAGAACAAGGAAATCCAAGCAAAGAACTACTTGCCATTGGCACAGGAAATGTTTTATGTAGTTTTTTAGGCTCAACTGCAGGAAGTTCAATGTTGAGTCAATCAGTATTTAATTTTAATAATGGCGGATTAGGAAGATTCTCAACTCTCTTTGTATCAGTTTTCTTAATATTTTTTATGTATTCTTTATCTTCATATATATCAATGATGCCATTGGGAATTTTAATCGGTATATTAATATCAATACCTTTTTTTCTTTTTGAATGGCAAAACAATTACTATATTAAAGATTTTACAAAAAGAGAAAAAATTGCTCTAATAATGATTGCTACAGTAACAATATTTGTTAGCTTAGAAATAGCTTTTGTTTTATCAGTTATCATTGGTTTTATTCTTTATGTTTCTAAACTTTTTGTAGTAACATCAAGAGTTCACACTGTAAAAGGTGAAAAAACTTATGAACTTTTTGGTCCATTACATTTATATAATGCTAACACATTTTTAAGATTGTTTGATATAAAAAATGATCCAAAACAAGTAGTTATTGATTTTAAAAATTTAAGAGTTATTGATCAAAAAGCAATAGATGCTATTGATAAAATTGCTTTAATGTATAAAGATAATGGTATAATATTGAGAATTAAGTATTTAAGTAATCATTGTAAAAATAATTCCAAAGAAGCAAAGTTTTATTGTGAATATAATGAAGATGATCCAATTTACAAAGTTGCAATAAATAAATAGGGGTAAAAATGTTTGTTAGTTCATATGCAAGTTCTGCTCAAATAAATGCACAACTTGCACAAAAATATGCGCAATTAGACAAATTAGATCTAGAAGAGTCTGTATCAAATTTTAAGTCATCAAACAGGATTGAACTCTCACAAACCCCAAAAAACTATGATGAACAAGATTATTTAAGAGTATTAGAAAAATTCAAACAAAAAGATGCCCAAATTAGAACTCATGAACAAACTCACGCATCGCAAGCTGTTACAACAACCCCTATTTCGTACAACTATCAAGTAGGGCCTGATGGAAAACTATATGCTGTTGGTGGATATGTAAGATTAGATACAAGTATGCCTAAAGATCCTCAAGAAGCACTTTATAAACTAGATAGATTACAAAGTGCAAC
>CAYJFN010000146.1:0-4528 GCA_964369325.1 uncultured Arcobacteraceae bacterium | reverse complement strand
TGAGACATTTGAATTCTGAAGAATCCTTGCATTAAGTTGTGTGAAACAGATGAAGCAGCTGCAAGAAGTTGAGAATCTGCAGTGGACATAGTTGCCGCTAAAATCCCAGCAAGTATAATTCCTGCAATTAGCGCTATTAAAACTCCATTTTGGCTAAGCAGTTCAGCAATTTGTACTATTAAAGTTTCTGCATGAGAGCCCTCTAAAACAGGAATTGCACCAACTTTTGTCATGCTTAATCCTACAACACCTATAAAAATTGCTACAGCCATAGATATAACAACCCAAACAGTTGCTATTCTTCTTGAATATTTTAATTTGTCTTGATCTTCAATTGCCATAAATCTAATTAAAACATGAGGCATACCAAAATATCCAAGTCCCCATGCAAGAGTTGAAATGATTGTTAAAAAAGTATAATCAGATGCAGTGTTTGTAATGCTGCTATAAATCTCATCCATGCTTAAATATCCTGGAAGTTCCTTCGCATTTTGAATAACTGCATCAAATCCACCAGCAACACTCATCCCAAAAAATACAACTACAAAAAGTGCTACAGTCATAACCATGCTTTGAATTAAATCTGTCGTACTAGCTGCAGAAAATCCTCCTAATGCTGTATATGCAACAATAACAATTGCAGAAACAATCATCGCGCTTAGATAGTCAACACCAAATAAACTTGCAAAAAGTTTTCCACAAGCTGCAAATCCTGAAGCTGTATAAGGAATAAAAAATACAATAATTACAACTGCGCCAATTAGCATTAATATATTTTTTTCATCTCTATATCTGTGTGAAAAAAAGTCAGGCAGCGTAATAGAGTTATCTGCTGTATACGTATAAACTCTAATTCTTTTTGCTACAATTAACCAGTTTACATATGTCCCAATTGCAAGACCAATTGCAGTCCATGTAGCATCAGCTATCCCAGAAAGATATACAACTGCTGGTAACCCCATGAGTAGCCAACTAGACATATCTGATGCTTCTGCACTCATTGCTGTCACAAAAGGCCCTAGTTTACGACCACCTAAGTAAAAATCCCCTACATTTTTCATTCTACTTGACCAATATAGACCGATTCCTACCATAGCCAATAAATAACAAGTAATTGATATAATTATAGATATTTGTTCTGCTGTCACTATTTATTTTTCCCTTAGTAATTTTAAAAATGGGTACCATATTAGTATAAAAGTGGTTAAAATCGACTAAAATATAATCAAAATAATATTTTTAGAAATATAATAACTATTTTACCTCTATAATTATGTGAACGAGTTCTTCATGAATAGAAAGCTCTTTTTTTATACTTTGTATGCATACTGGCTGGTTTGAACTTACAACTAAGATAGAACTAAATTTCCCTTTTCCTACTCTACTAATATGTAAGTCTTCTATAATAATATCTTGATTTAAAGAGTTGATGACTTCTATGATTTCTTCTGTTATTGGCATATCCATTTGAGCATCTACTAAGATTTTACTTGATTGCTTTAAAATCCCCCATGCCCAAATAAAAACTATGACTGAGCCAACAATACCCATAAAGGCATCAAGCCAATTAGCACCCCAAAGCATTCCCCCCGCAAGAGCAAATATTGCAAGTAGTGAAGTTAGAGCGTCTGTTAAAACGTGAATATATGCAGCTTTTAAATTAATATCTTCTCCATGATGATGGTGATCGTGATTATGGTCATGATGATCATGTGATTCGCCTTTTAGTAGCCAAGCACAAATAAGATTTACAATTAAACCAATAACGGCAATTATCATAGCTTCTTTGTAAGCTATTTCAATTGGATTAATTAATCTTTCAATAGAATGATAAGCCATCAAAACAGCAATTATTATTAGAAAAATAGCACTCGTAAAACCACCTAGCACTTCTATTTTGTATGTACCAAAACTAAACATAAAATCATTTGCATATTTACTTGCAACTACATATGTTATGTATGCTAACCCTAATGCAAGAACATGCGAACTCATATGCCAACCATCAGCTAAAAGAGCCATTGAATTATAATAGTAACCCCCAATAATTTCAGCAATCATAGTAACAAATGTTAAAATAGTCGCATATAAAGTATTTCTTTTTGCAACAAGATTTTGCGAATCAAAGTTACGCACATTCCCTTTGTTTCTGAGAGTTTCAATACTATTCATTTTATCCTCATTTTATATAAATTTAAAACTAAATATGATACTATACCCCAGTATAACTTATAGAAAATTTAAAGGATATTGATGTCTCATGTTATTGAAAACAAAGAAAAATTAATTTTAAGAATAAAAAAAATCAAAGGGCAACTTACAAGTATAGAAAATGCTTTAAATCAAGAAAAAGATTGTTTTAAAATAATGCAACAAATAAGTGCAAGTAAAGGTGCAATGCAATCACTAATGCGAGAAGTATTAGAAGGACATATAAAAGAACACCTTGGTAATCATATAAGCGATACTCAAAGAGATCAAGAGATAAAAAATCTTGTTTCACTATTAAAAAGCTATTTAAAATAATTTAGTCAACCTAGTATATATTTACCTTAAAAAATCTATTTTTTACCTTTATAAAAATTGGATATTTTACTAAAATACATTTTTAAAAATTTAAATAGTTAAAGGAATTAAATGCAACAAAAGGCAAAACTCTCTACAGAGTTTATTTTGATAATCTCATTTTTAGTTTCGATTTCTCCATTTGCAGTAGACACTTATTTATCATCATTTTCACAAATGAGTGTTTATTATAATACATCTATAAATATGGTAGAAATTTCACTAGGTGTATATTTGGTTGGACTTGCTGTTGGACAACTAATAGGAGGACCATTAGCTGATAAATATAATAAAAAACTTTTTGCAACTATTGGTATTGTAATTTTTTCAATAGCTTCTATAGTGATAATTTTTACCACAAAAATAGAATATTTTTGGATTCTAAGAGCTATACAAGCATTAGGAAGTGGATTTATTACAGTTAGTGCAATGGGTATGATTAGAGACATGTATTCTGGCAAAGAGGCTTCAAAAGCAATAAGTGTTATAGGTATTGTTATGACAATTGCACCAATTCTTGCACCCATTATTGGAACAACAATTATAAATATTGCAACTTGGCACTATATATTTGTATTTTTGACTGTTTACTCTGTTTTTGGAATATTTTTGATAAAACAATTAACTATTCCTATAATTTCAGATAAAAATTCAAAAGCAGTAGAAAATTATAAAAAAGTACTAAATGAAAAACTACCAGTGATACTTATGATAGCACTATCTTTTAGTTTTTCAACACTATTTTTGTTTATTACAAAATCTTCATTTATGTATATGGAAGTATTTAAATTTTCTGCTAATGAATTCACAATTGTTTACTCAATAATTGTTTTTGCATTTGCAATTTTTGGATTTTTAAATATTTTATTATTGAAAAAGTTTTCTACATATGAGTTATTATATAAAGGGGTTATTGTGCAACTTGTTTTAGCAATATTACTTTTATTAAGTTATATTTTCTCTTTTAACATTTTTGTTATTACAATTATATTGATGTTTTGCGTAGGAACACTTGAACTTATTTTTGCAAATGCTTTTAGTTTGATTCTTGAAAGATTTAATAAGCTAAGTAGCACTGCAAGTGCTTTAACTGGGGTGATGAACTATCTTTTTGCAGGTGCAATATCGTTTTTGGTAAGTATTTTACATGATGGAACTCTTTTTCCTCTTTTCATTTTTTTAGTAATCGTAAGTGCAATTGCTTTTTTAATCATATTTAAATATAGAGTAGAAATTAAAAAATTATCACATCATTGAGCATAAAAAGGATTTTATTTGAAAGATAAAATTGAATTAATTGAGTTATCCTTTGAAGAAATACAAAAAACTAAAGATTTGCAATTCCAAATTTTTAGTATGAAAGAACTACTAAAAAATGCTTCCAGTGAAGCTTTTTTAGAAGAAAATCATAAAATTCAATTTAACTCAATTATAATAGTTACAAGCGGAAATGGTAGCCATAATATAGATTTAAAAAAGTATGAATGTAAAAAAGGTACAATACTATTTATAGCAAAAAACCAGCTCTCTTCTTTTAGCCTAAATCCACCTTTAGAAGGTTTTACCATAGAATTTACTGATGAATTTTTTAGCAGATGGTTTCCTAGTATTACTTTAGATATGTTTGACTATGCAAGATATTCACCACTTTTACAGCTAGAAGAAAACACATTAAATTTAATTATTGAAAATATAAAACTTTTGACTTACTATCTTGATGAAACAAATGATGAGTTCAAAATGCCAATAGTACAATCACTTTTTCAATCACTGCTTTTGCAATTAAAGAGAAAAAGAGTGCAAGGTATTTCTCCTATTAAAACAAAAGAAGAAAAAGTATATAACAACTTCATGCAGCTTTTAAGAAGTAGTCATAAATATACTATGAAAGTTGAAGATTATGCAAGATTTTTAAATATTTCATCTAAAACTTTATCTAGAATTTTGCTTAAATATACAAAAA
>CAYJFN010000145.1:2429-4539 GCA_964369325.1 uncultured Arcobacteraceae bacterium | reverse complement strand
AACTTATCAGTTGGTTCAATATTTGGAATTTACGAAAACTCTTTTAGTGGAAATAATCTAATTGCAGCAGCTTATGTAGTGTTTGGACCAAGAGTTGAATTAGTTGTTGCTCAAGAAGATGTAAAAATGTATAGACTTTTAAATGGTAAATTTGAGTTTATTCAAACACTATCATTAGATGAAAAAGGTAAACTAAACGCACCTGGTTCTACTCAAAATTGTTGGCAACCATACCATAAACAACTAATTGATGATATATTTAATGATGGCTATAGACTAAGATACTCTGGTGGAATGGTGCCAGACTTACATCAAATTCTTATTAAAAAAGGTGGACTTTTTTCATATCCAGGAACAAGCGATAGACCAAAAGGAAAACTTAGACAACTTTTCGAGGTTTTTCCATTTGCATTTATTTATGAAAAAGCAAATGGTGCTGCAGTTGATGGACACAAGAGAGTTTTAGATGTAAAAACAGAGCATATTCATGATACATCTCCATGCTTTTTTGGTTCTATAAGTGAAATAAACAGAGTTTTAAAAGTGTATAAAGAAAATGAATAATGAAACAAACGAACTTGACGAATGGGAATTAAAACTAGAAGACGAGATAATAATATTACAAAAATGCCAGCAAGAAAAAGAACTACTAGGATGTGAGTCTTGCGATGAAATTTTTGACTGTGATACAAGAAAAAAATATGTAAAAGCTGTTTATGAGTCTATGAACAAAGGCTCTGGTGGTGGATTTGAATTTTAAAGGGTAAAAATGAGAAACAAATGTAAAGAAAAAAAAATATTTATAACAACTCCAATATACTATGTAAATGATGTTGCACATATAGGTCATGCCTATACAACTATAATTGCTGATATGATTTCTAGATATTCAAGGCTAACAGGACTTGATACATTTTTGCTTACAGGAACAGATGAGCATGGACAAAAAATAGAGCAAAGTGCACAAACTAGAGGAAAAACTCCAAAAGAGTATGCAGATGAAGTAAGTGCAAAGTTTAAAAACCTTTGGGATGATTTTGATATAAGTTATAACAAATTTATAAGAACAACAGATGAAGAACATAAAAAAGGTGTTCAATACGCATTTGAAAAAATGTACAACAAAGGTGATATTTACAAAGATGAGTATGAAGGGTATTATTGTGTATCTTGTGAAACATTTTTTACACAAACTCAACTTGTAAACGATGAGTACTGTCCAGATTGTGGAAAGCCAACAAGTATTGTAAAAGAAGAAAGCTACTTTTTTAGACTATCAAAGTATGAAGATGCTCTTTTAAAATGGTATGATGAAAAAGAGAAATGTATCTTACCAAAACAAAAAAAGAATGAAGTTTATAACTTTGTAAAAGGTGGGTTAAGAGATTTATCTATTTCAAGAACTTCATTTGACTGGGGAATAAAACTGCCAGATTCTTTAAATGAACCAAAGCATGTTATGTATGTTTGGCTTGATGCACTTTTAAACTATATTACTGCACTTGGATATGGAAAAGATGATGAGAATATGCAATTTTGGCCTGCTAAAGTTCACTTAGTTGGTAAAGATATTTTAAGATTTCATGCTATTTATTGGCCAGCATTTTTAATGAGTTTAGACTTACCACTTCCACACCATATAGCAGCTCATGGTTGGTGGACAAGAGATGGTGAAAAAATGTCAAAATCAAAAGGTAATGTAGTTGATCCAAAAGAAGTAGCAGATGCGTATGGACTAGATGCGTTTAGATATTTTTTACTAAGAGAAGTTCCTTTTGGGCAAGATGGTGATTTTTCACAAAAAGCTTTAATGGATAGAATAAACTCTGATTTAAGTAATGACTTAGGAAATCTTGTAAATAGAATTATTGGTATGAGTGGAAAATATTTTGATTATAAAATAGATTCAAAAAATGTTGAAAAATATCACAAAAAAGAACTTGATGAAGTTTATGAAATTTTATGTACAATTTACGAATATATCTATAATATGCAACTAAATAGATACTTAGAGGAGATTTGGAAAGTTTTAACTATTGCAAACAAAGCAATTGGCGATTATGAACCTTGGACAAAAATGAAAGAGGGAAAAATAGATGAAGCAATGGCA
>CAYJFN010000145.1:0-2329 GCA_964369325.1 uncultured Arcobacteraceae bacterium | reverse complement strand
ACTATTGATAAATTTTTTGAAACATCTTTAAAAGTTGGAACAATTGTTGAAGCCGAAGAAGTTCCAAAGTCAAGTAAACTTCTAAAACTACAAGTAGATTTAGGAGAAGGAAGAAATAGACAAATTTTAGCAGGAATAAAAGAGTATTATAGTGCTAATGAATTAGTAGGAACTCAAGCTTGTGTAGTTGCAAACTTAAAACCAGCAAAACTTATGGGAATGGTAAGTGAAGGAATGCTTCTTGCAGCTAAAGATGAAAATGGTTTATCACTAGTTAGACCTGAAAAATCAAAGAAATCTGGTTCTAAAATAAGCTAATCGTGCAAATTACATCTATCAATGACATTATTCAAGGAGAGTTACTAAACTCTCCTGCAATATCTTTTATATATAACATAAAAACAAAAGTTAAAAAAGTTCAAGAAGGTGATTTGTTTTTTGCACAAAATGAAAATGACATTCAAGATGCTGTTAATCAAGGTGCTTTTGCAATAGTTATACAAAATGAAACCAAAATTACAGACAATGAGATAGCTTGGATAAAAGTCGAAAATATTCAAAAAGCTATAATCAAATTTATAAGATACAAATTTAGCAAACTTGAACTAAATGCTTATTGTTGTGATGATATATCACTTCAATTATTAAAAATTTTTACTAATCAATCTTTTCAAAACAGTAATATATGGTTATATAAAGATGATTTAGAGTCAATTTTAACAAATATTAATGATATAAAAAGTGGTGATACTTTAGTTTGCAATAATAAAATTCTGCTAAATAATATTTACCCAGTTTTTTATGAATTCAATACAAATGAATATTCTATTAAAAATTTAATAGAACACTCTCTTTTTGAATCAACCTTCAGTTACAAAGAGCACTATTTCCAAAAAATTAGATTATCGTCAATGTTTATAAATCAATTTTTAGAAGTGGCAACTTTTTTAAATTTTGAAATTGATATAAATAAATTAAAAAAGATAAATTATTTTAAACCTATTTTTATTGATAAATTCTTACAGGTCTGCGAATATGGCAAAAGTGATAAATTTATTTTAGTTCAAGAAAAAGAAAAATTAGCAAAAAAAGAAATAAAGTTTATTTTTGACAAATACAAATATGCAAAAATTGTTGTTATTTCAAGAGAAATATTGCATTTAGATGAAATAACTTGTATAAATGCAAATAATAAAGAAAAAATTTTAAAAGAATTAAAAAAAATACCTTTTAATGCTGCTTATATAATTGGTTATTCTAAAAATGAGATTGAAACATTATTTGAACATAACAACATAACAACCTCATTATTATAAGCTAAAAAACTTTTCCAAATGAGCCAATAACTTTCCCTAAAATTTCTATTTCATTTTTTTGAACTATTTGAATTGGGTACTCCTTATTGTCAGAAATAATATCAAGCTTTCCATCTACTCTTCTTTGAATTCTTTTTACAAAAAGACCATGAACTGCAGTAAAAGCATAAACTCCTTCTTTTGATAAATCTTTTTTTGTAGTATCTAAAAATATAATATTATCTGAATTCAAAGTAGGTTCCATTGAATCCCCTACTACATTTATAGCTTCTAAGTTTTTAAGATTTTGTTCACCTCCAAGCATATTAGCAAAATAAGCAGGAACTTCAAGTTTTTCATAAAAATCTTCTGCTTCATATGCCCCTCCTCCTGCACTTACATTTACACTAGAGTAATATTTAATCCAATATTTATCAGTTGTATCAAGTAATGAACTTGGATTTTGGTTATACAAAAGCCAATTTATTGATATTTTTTTCAAAGCACAAAAATCAAGCACATTTGAAAATGGAATTTTATTTCTATTTTTCATAGTCGCAAAATTTACTTGAGATAGTCCCAATGCGTTTGCAACATCTTTATCAAAAACTTTTCCATCTTTCCCATCTTTACTTAAGACATCTTTTAATTTTTCTATTATTTCACTTACTATTAGCATTTTAACCCCTATTTTGAAATTATATTACATTTTGCAATATTTTACAATATTTTTTAAAAAATATATTAATATTTGACATAATTTAACGAAAAGGATTTTATATGAGCAAAAAAATAACTAAAATTAGTAGTGATATCTTAAATATAATATACAAAATTGATTCAGCCTTATATAAATTTGGAAATAGAGTTTTTTAATGCCATTTTAGTAACAATAAGAAAAACTTTATAAATTTTGTAAAATTTGAATAAAAAATCAATTTTAATAAAGGATACTTTTATTAAAATGCTTACATGAAATTACAGTGGTAACCACGGAGAGTAGTCATGGAACAAAATTTAGTCTTAGAGGCTTT